>JABFVP010000331.1 GCA_013362725.1 Cupriavidus sp. | reverse complement strand
GGGGACGGCCTGGCCGTCCCCCTTTTTTTTATCCGCGCGCCGGGTGAATCCCCCTCATCACCGCGGGATGCGGATGCCCCGCCGCGGCCTCGGCTAGAATGGCAGCAGAATGCATCCGGTCCCCCGAGCGCCCACGCCACATCGCTTCTTGCGTTGCCGTCGCGCTCCCCGGATGCCGCGCCACCCACAGGCCATGACCGAATCCGTCATCCCGATTTTCGATCTGCGCGACCATCGCTACCGCTCGATGACGCCCAGCATTCCCGACGACCTGGTCGCGCCGACCGGCCTGGTGGCCGACCGCCGCGGCCGGCCGCTGCATGACCTGCGCATCTCGGTGACGGACCGCTGCAACTTCCGCTGCGTCTACTGCATGCCAAAGGAGGTGTTCGACAAGGACTACACCTTCCTGCCGCATTCCGAGCTGCTGAGCTTCGAGGAAATCGAGCGCACCGCCCGGCTGTTCGTTGCCCACGGTGTCGAGAAGATTCGCCTGACCGGCGGCGAGCCGCTGCTGCGCAAGAATATCGAGCACCTGGTCGAGATGCTGGCGAAGATCGAGACCGTGTCGGGCAAGCCGCTGGACCTGACCCTGACCACCAACGCCTCGCTGCTGGCGCGC
Source organism: Cupriavidus sp. (assembly GCA_013362725.1). Taxonomy (GTDB): domain Bacteria; phylum Pseudomonadota; class Gammaproteobacteria; order Burkholderiales; family Burkholderiaceae; genus Cupriavidus. The sequence goes on along the minus strand of JABFVP010000331.1, from coordinate 17,109 downwards.
AAGGCGCGCGCGCTGCGCGACGCGGGCCTGACCCGGGTCAGCGTCAGCCTGGACGCGATCGACGATGCCACCTTCCGCCGCATGAATGACGTCGACTTCGCCGTCGCCGACGTGCTGCGCGGCATCGAGACCGCGCAAGCGGTGGGCCTGGCGCCGATCAAGGTCAACATGGTGGTCAAGCGCGGCACCAACGACCAGGAAATCGTGCCGATGGCGCGCCATTTCCGCCACAGCGGCATCATCCTGCGCTTCATCGAATTCATGGACGTCGGCGCCAGCAACCACTGGCAGATGGACGAAGTACTGCCGTCTGCCGAAGTGGTGCAGCGCATCGACGCCCAATTCCCGCTCGAGCCGGTGCAGGCCAACTATGCCGGCGAAACCGCCGAACGCTGGCGCTACCGCGACGGCGCCGGCGAGATCGGCGTGATCTCCAGCGTCACCCACGCGTTTTGCGGCGACTGCAGCCGCATCCGCTTGTCCACCGAAGGCCGGCTCTACCTGTGCCTGTTCGCCACCGAGGGCTTCGACCTGCGCGCGCTGCTGCGCGGCGGCTACAGCGACCTGGAAATCTCCAACGCGATCGCGCAGGTATGGCAGGGCCGCACCGACAACTATTCCGAGCAGCGCAGCGACCCGGCCGTGCGCGCCAGGCGCGCCGAGCGCAAGATCGAGATGTCCTATATCGGCGGCTGACCCCGCCGCACAACCCATCCATGATTGCACGCGACGACATCACCGGCCTGATCCTCGCAGGCGGCAGGGGCAGCCGCATGGGCGGCACCGACAAGGGCCTGCAGCCGCTGCAGGGCACGCCGATGGCCATGCACACGATGATGCGGCTGACGCCCCAGGTGGGCGGGCTGATGATCAACGCCAACCGCAACCTGGCCGCCTATGAGTCGTTCGGCGTGCCGGTCTACACCGACAGCGTGCCCGATTTCGCCGGCCCGCTGGCCGGGATGCTGGCCGGCCTGGAACAATGCTCGACCCCGTGGATGGTGACGGCGCCGTGCGATTCGCCGTTCCTGCCGACTGACCTGGTGGCGCGCCTGGCGCAGGCGATCGAGACCGAGGGCGCCGAGCTGGCGATTCCGGTCACCCTGGACCAGGACGGCCGGCGCCAGACCCAGCCGGTGTTCTGCCTGATGCCGGTCAGTGCGCACGACAGCCTGGTGGCTTATCTTTCCGGGGGCGGCCGCAAGATCGAGACCTGGGCCGCCTCGCACCGGCTGGCCGAAGTGCTGTTCGACGACGCCGCAGCCTTTGCCAATATCAACACCCTGGACGAACTGCGCGCGCACGAGGCGCGCTGAATCCCTGCCGAACCGCCATGCCATCCCTGCAATCCGTCATTTCCTGTCTGTCCGACTACGATCCCACCGCACTGCCGGTGGACCAGGCCAACCGCATCATCGGCGAGGTAGTTGAGCCTGTGCGAGGCATCGAGCAGCTGCCGATCCGCAGCGCGCTGGACCGGGTGCTGGCCGAGGACATCGTCTCGACCATCGACGTACCCGCGCATGACAACTCGGCGATGGACGGCTATGCCTTCCAGGGCGCGGCACTGGCCGCGGCGCAGACCGCCACGGTGGAGCTGGAGGTGATCGGCAGCGCGCTGGCCGGCGGCGCCGGCGCGCTGGCACCCAGCGCCGTGCAGGCGGTGCGCATCATGACCGGCGCGGTGATGCCGGCCGGCTGCGATACGGTGGTGCCGCAGGAGTTCGTCGAAACCGTCGGCGACGGCGCGCGCATCCGCTTTGCCGCGGACTGCGTCCGCATCGGCGATAACCGGCGCCTGCGCGGCGAGGACCTGGCCCGCGGCCAGGCGGCGCTGCAGGCTGGTCGCATCCTGCAGCCGGCCGACCTCGGCCTGCTGGCGTCGCTGGGCGTGGCCGAGGTGCGCGTGCGCAGGCGCCTGCGCGTGGCGTTTTTCTCCACCGGCGACGAGCTGCGTTCGATCGGCGAGCCGCTCGACCCCGGCTGTGTCTACGACTCCAACCGCTACACGCTGCACGGCATGCTGCGCCGGATGAACGTAGACCTGCTCGACATGGGCGTGGTGCGCGACGATCCCGAATCGCTCGAAGCCGCTTTCCGCACCGCCTGCGAGAGCGCCGACGCGGTCATCACCTCGGGCGGGGTCTCGGTCGGCGAGGCCGACTACACCAAGCAGATCATGGCGCGCCTGGGCGATGTCACGTTCTGGAAGATCGCCATGCGCCCGGGCCGGCCGATGGCCTTCGGGCGCATCCAGGCCGACGGCGCGGGCGCGCACTCGGCGCTGCTGTTCGGCCTGCCCGGCAATCCGGTGGCGGTGATGGTGACGTTCTACCATTTCGTGCGCGCGGCGCTGCACCGCCTGATGGGCGCGACAGTGCCGCCGTTGCCGCTGCTGCGCGTGCGCAGCGCGCAGGCGATCCGCAAGAAGCCGGGGCGCACCGAATACCAGCGAGGCATCCTGGCGCGCGCCGGCGACGGCGAGTGGGAGGTGCGCATCACCGGCCAGCAGGGTTCCGGCGTGCTGCGCTCGATGAGCGAAGCCAACTGCTTTATCGTGCTCGGCCACGAGCAGGATTCGGTCAAGGCCGGCGACGCGGTAGAGGTAATGGTGTTCGACGGACTGGTTTGACCGGTACGGCGGGCGCTGCGCGCAACCATTCGCTACACGATTGCAGCAATGTGTCGTTTTTGTGCTGCACATTTGCCGACGCGGCACCGTTGCCGCCGCGCTTTCGGCTGCCCCGCGGCCGCCGGGCTATGCTTGGCATCGGCCAATCGCTACACTTGGCGCACGATTCAGAAACATTCGAGTATCCCCCGTCATGAATCAGGAGATTGCGTACCTCCACCCCGTCAAGACCGCCCGCGCGCTGGTGCTGGTCTACCTGTGCTTCTCCCTGCCGATCGTGTCGCTGGGTCTGTTCGTCACCTTCGTCCGCTATGGTGACCTGCCGGCGATCACGGTCTTCAGCGCGATCATCCTCAATGCGCTGATCGGCTTCGGCCTGCTGTGGCTGGCCTGCAAGGCCTACAACTGGGTGGCCGCCCGCTTCGGCGGCATCGAAGTCCACGTGCGCGAGCTGGCCGCCGAAGAAGACCACTGAACGGCGCAGCGCCATCTCAGGCCGGGCGCTCAAGCCTGGCTGTTTTCCGCGTTATTGGAATTTTCCGGCGAGCCTTCCGCCGCCGCTTCCAGACCGAGCCCGAGCAGCTGCTGCGCGGCTTCGCCCGGCAGTGCCTCCACCGCGCGCAGCTTGCGCGCCATCTGGCGCGTACGTACCTCCGCCTGTTCGATATTGCGCGCGGCACGCTCGAGCGTATCGCGGGTCTTGGCCAGCACGTCGCCGAACTTGCCGAATTCGGTCTTGACCGCGCCCAGCACTTCCCACACCTCGCTCGAACGCTTTTCCAGCGCCAGCGTGCGGAACCCCATCTGCAGGCTATTCAGCAGCGCGGTCAGCGTGGTCGGACCGGCCACGGTCACGCGATAGTCGCGCTGCAGCTGGTCGGTCAGGCCGGGACGGCGCAGCACCTCGGCGTAAAGCCCTTCTGTCGGCAGGAACAGGATGGCAAAGTCCGTGGTCTGCGGCGGCGCCAGGTATTTTTCGGCGATGGTCTGGGCCTCGCGCCGCAGTGCCACTTCCAGTTCGCGGCCGAACGCGAGCACGCCGTCGGGATCGCCCCGCTCTTGCGCGTCGACCAGCCGCTCGTACTGTTCCTTCGGAAACTTGGCATCGACCGGCAGCCAGACCGGCGCAGGGTCGGCGCCCGCCGCCTTGCCGGGCAGCCGGATGGCAAACTCCACGCGCGCGCCCGAGTTGCGCACGGTCTCGACATTCTTGCCGTACTGCTCCGGCGTCAGCATCTGCTCCAGCAGCATCTCCAGCTGCACCTCGCCCCAGGTGCCGCGCGACTTCACGTTGGTCAGCACCTTCTTCAGGTCGCCCACGCCCTGCGCCAGCACCTGCATTTCGCCCAGGCCGCGATGCACCTGCTCGAGACGGTCCGATACCAGCCGGAACGATTCGCCCAGGCGCTGCTCCAGCGTCGCGTGCAGCTTCTCGTCAACGGTGCGGCGCATTTCCTCGAGCTTGGCGGCGTTGTTGGCCTCGATGTCGTGCAGCTTCTGCTCCAGCGTGGCGCGGACCTCGGCCAGGCGCCGCTCGTTGGCCTCGGACAATTGCGCCAGCTGCTGCTGCAGGCCGTCGCCGAAGCGGCGCAGCGTGCCGGCCTGCTCGTCGCGCGCCTGCTGCGACTGCAGCATCAGGTGCTGGCGCACCTGCTCCAGTTGCTGGGTGTTGGTCTCGGTCAGCTTGGCCAGCTGCTGCGCGAAGGTGTCGATCTGGTTGTTCTGCAGCGTGGCGATGCCGGTCAGCTGCGACGACAGCGCCTGCTGGAAGCGCAGCATCTGCTGCGCCGACTCGCCGCGGCTGCCGCGCGCGGTCTCGGCCACCTCGGTGCGCACCTCGCGCTCCAGCCGCTCCATGCCGCGTGCCTGCTCCAGCCGAATCTCGTCGAGCTGCCGCGCCATGCCGGCGCCGGATGACCCGGCCTGCTGGCGCAGCAACACGATCACCAGCAGCACGACCGCGAGCAGCGCCGCGGCCAGCGTCAGGAACGGAATCAGGGTCATGCGAAAACCTCAGCGGCGATGCGCCATCACTTCGGGGTTGATCACGGTGGGCGGATGGCCGGCCTGCGGGCCCTGGTCGAGCGCAGCGATCAGGTTGTCGGCCGCGAGCATGGCCATGGCGCGGCGGGTTTTCTCGGACGCGCTGGCGATATGCGGCGTCAGCACGACGTTGGGCACCGACAGCAGGTCCGGATGGACCGACGGCTCGCCCTCGAACACATCCAGGCCGGCGCCGAAGATGCGCTTGTCGCGCAGCGCCTGCGCCAGCGCGGCGTCGTCGACGATGCCGCCGCGCGCCAGGTTCACCAGCGTCGCGGTGGGCTTCATCAGCGCCAGCTCGGCGGCGCCGATGGCATGGTGGCTCTGCGGGCCGTACGGCAGCACCAGCAGCAGGTGGTCGGACTGGCGCAGCAGGTCTTCCTTGCCGACATAGCGGGCGTTGAGCGCGCGCTCGGTCTCGGCCGGCAGCTGGCTGCGGTTGTGGTACAGCACGTTCATGCCAAACCCGCCCGCACGCCGCGCCAGCGCCTGGCCGATGCGGCCCATGCCCAGGATGCCCAGCGTGCTGCCGTAGAGATCCATGCCGACCAGCATGTCGTAGCTCCAGCGCTGCCACTTGCCGGCGCGCAGGTAGTGCTCGGCCTCGGTGACGCGGCGCGCGGTCGCCATCAGCAGGGCCCAGCCGAAATCGGCGGTGGTCTCGGTCAGCACGTCCGGCGTATTGGTGGCGACGATGCCCGCGGCGGTCAGCGCCGGCAGGTCCAGGTTGTTGTAGCCGACCGCCATGTTGCACACCGCGCGCAGCGCCGGCAGCCCGGCAACGACGCCGGCGTCGATGCGGTCGGCGGCATTGGCCAGCACGCCGGCCTTGCCGGCCAGCCGCGCCTTCAGCGCGGCGGCGTCGAGCACCGCGTCCTGCTGGTTGTCGTCGACATCGAAATACTGCGCCAGGTGCGCGATGACTTCGGGATAGATGGCGCGGGTGACCAGGACGGACGGCTTCATGGCATCAGATATGGAAGAAGAGGAAGGTCATGATGACGAACAGCGGCATCAGGAAAATGCCGGAGTACAGCATGTAGCCGAAGAAGCTCGGCATGCGCACGCCGCGGTTTTCGGCGATGGCCTTGACCATCAGGTTGGGCGCATTGCCAATATAGGTGTTGGCGCCCATGAACACCGCGCCGGCCGAGATCGCGGCCAGCGTCGAGGCATCGCGCGTCATCAGCGTGGCGGGGTCGCCACCGGCGGTATTGAAGAACACCAGGTAGGTCGGCGCGTTGTCGAGGAAGGAGGACAGCATGCCGGTGGCCCAGAAATACATGCCGTCGACCGGCTGGCCGTTGGCGTCGCTGACGGCGCGGATCACGCCCGAGAACGCGCCGCCGGTACCGGCCTTCAGCATGGCGATGACCGGGATGATGGTCAGGAAGATGCCGGCGAACAACTTGCCGACCTCGAGGATGGGTTCCCAGTTGAATTCATTGCCGACGCGCGCCGCTTGCGGCGTGAGCAGCAGCGACACCACCGCCACAACCACCAGCAGCGCGTCGCGCACCGCGGCCTGCAACGGCACCTCGGTGCCCAGGATGTCGAACGAGATCCCCGGCTTCCACAGCCCGCTCATCAGCACCAGGCTGACCACCGCCAGCAGCAGCACGAAGTTGAACTTGCCTTCGATGGCGATGCCGCCCGAATCCGGGGTGGGATCGACCGACAGCTGCTCTTCCTTGTTGCGGTAGTAGTGCCGGTCGACCAGATAGAACACCAGCAGCAGCGCCGCGCAGACAAAGGCCGTTTCCGGGAAGATGTTGCGCAGGGTCCAGAAGAAATCGACGCCCTTCAGAAAGCCCAGGAACAGCGGCGGGTCGCCCAGCGGCGTCAGCGAGCCGCCGGCGTTGGCCACCAGGAAGATGAAGAACACCACCACGTGCGCCACGTGGCGGCGGTTGTCATTGGCGCGCAGCAGCGGCCGGATCAGCAGCATGGCGGCGCCGGTGGTGCCCATTAAGCTGGCCAGGAACGTGCCCAGCGCCAGGAGGCCGGTATTGAGCCCCGGCGTGCCGTGCAGGTTGCCGCGCACGCAGATGCCGCCGGCCACGATATAGAGCGTGGTGATCAGCGCGATGAATGGAATGTACTCGGCCAGCAGCGCGTGCACGGTGCTGGCGGCGGCGGCATGCGCGCCGAACACGAACGCGAACGGCAACAGGAACAGCAGTCCCCAGCCGGCGGCGATCTTGCCGTAATGGTGGTGCCAGAACTTCGGCCCGAGCAGCGGCCACAGCGCGATCGACAGCAGGATGCCGGCAAAGGGCAGGCCCCACAGCGGCGACAGCGACGCCCCGTCGAGATCGGCGGCATGGCCTGCGGCGGGAAAGGCGGCCAGCATGGCCAGCAGTGGCAACAGCACGGGGGCACGTCGCATCAGGCAGGATCTCCTCGAACAATGCAGCGGTCATGGGCGCATGTGTGCGATGCCAAGGCATCGCGGGCAAGCCTGCAAGTGTAATGCAAGGCACTGCCGCGCTCCCCCTTGCGGCGTGCATTTTCGGATTGCGGCGCGCCGGGTTCGCGCCATGCGGATCAGGCCGAGTCGACCAGGATCACATGCACGCGGTACGGCCCGTGGGCGCCCAGCACGATGGTCTGCTCGATATCGCCGGTGCGCGACGGACCGCTGATGATGTTGGTGGCGCGCGGCAGCTGGCCGCACTCGCTGCGCACCAGCGCAAAGGCATCTTCCAGCCCGGCGACGATGCGCGAGCGCGCCACCACCGCCACATGGGTCTCGGGCAACAGCGCGGCCGAAGCGAAGGTGGCGGGGCCGGACAGCAGCATCAGCGAGCCGGTCTCGGCAATCGCGCAGAAGCAGCCGGTGATGCCGACCAGGTCGCCATGCTCGCGGTCGGCCACCGCATCGCGCACCGGCGGGCGGCACTCCACCGCCAGCCCTGCGTCCTGCCATGGCAACGGACCGAATTCATCCCAAGCGACGGCGCGGCGCACCAGAGCCAGGCTGTCCAGATAGCGCACCGTCGCGGCGGGCACCTCGGCCAGGGTCGCGACGCGGTCCACGCTCGAGGCCATGCGCTGCGCCTGCGCCAGGAAGGCTTCGGCCAGATCGGGCGAGACGGCCGGGCGCGGGCCCTGCGGGTGGCGGGCCAGGTAATCGGCCACGGCACCGCGCTCTCCCGCACTGGGCCGGGCCGGCCTGCCCTGGGCGGCACGGATGCGGGCAAAGATGCGGTCGCGGGCGTCGTTGGTTTCCATGGGGCCTGGGTTGGGTTGGCAAAGCGCAAGGGCGCGATGCGGCGATTATAGGGGCGATACAGCGGCGCGCCGTGTCGAAGACTGCTACGCGGCGGGCTGCACCGAGTACACCTGGCGCAGGTAGGCCAGGTAGCCGGGATCGTCGCACATAGTCTTTTCCGGCGTGTCCGACAGCTTGGCCACCGGCTGCCCGTTACAGCGCACCATCTTCAGCACGATCTGCAGCGGCGTGTAGCCGAGGTCGTTGGTCAGGTTGGTGCCGACGCCGAAGGCCAGCCGGCAGCGGCCGTGGAAGCGCTGGTACAGCTCGATCACGCGCGGGATGTCGAGGCTGTCGCTGAAGATCAGCGTCTTGGTGCGCGGGTCGACGCGGTTGGCGGCATAGTGGGCCACCATGCGCTCGCCCCACAGCACCGGATCGCCGGAATCGTGGCGCACGCCGTCGAAGAGCTTGCAGAAATACAGGTCGAAGTCGCGCAGGAAGGCGTCGAAGCCATAGGTATCCGACAGCGCGATACCCAGGTCGCCGCGGTATTCGCGCGCCCAGCGCTCCAGCGCAAACACCTGCGAGTCACGCAGACGGGGCCCCAGCGCCTGGCACGCCTGCAGGTATTCATGCGCCATCGTGCCCAGCGGCACCATATTGTGCAGGCGCGCGAAGTGGACATTGCTGGTGCCGGCCAGCTGCGGGCCCAGCAGGCGCCGCATGGTCAGCAGCACCTCTTCCTGCCAGTCGCGCGAGAAACGCCGGCGCGTGCCGTAGTCGGCGATCACGCAATCGTTCAGCTCGGGCGTCTTCAGCAGCGCCAGCTTGGTTTCCAGCCGGCGGCGGCCTTCGGCCAGGTCGGGCTGGGGCTGGGTGCGGCGGAAATACACTTCATTGACGATGGCGAGCACCGGCACTTCGAACAGGATGGTGTGCAGCCACGGACCGGTGATGGATATCTCGATCTCGCCGTTGCCCTGCGACGACGGGCGCACCGAGACATATTTCTCGTTCAGGTGGAACAGCCCGAGAAAATCGACGAAATCGCTTTTGATGAAGCGCAGGCCGCGCAGGTAGGCCAGCTCATCGTCGGTAAAGCGCAGCTGGCACAGGTGCGCCACCTCGGCGCGGATCTCGTCGATATACGGGGTCAGATCGATGCCCGCGTTGCGGCACTTGAAGCGGTATTCCACTTGCGCCTGCGGGAACTGATGCAGCACCACCTGCATCATCGTGAATTTGTACAGGTCGGTGTCGAGCAGGGACTGGATGATCATAACGGGCCAGACGGCGATGCCGGGTCAGAACGCCATGCTACCTGAAGTCTGACGCTGCCGGCTGGCGAGGTGCTGCCGTGCGGCATGCCGGCGGCCAGACAAAAACGCTGGCCGCCCACCATGCGTTAAATCAAAAGTACATAAAGAAATAAGAAAACTATCTGATCCGGCTATATAGACCGGCTATCCTTGCCAGAAGGCTCGGCTACAATATCGGTTTCCGAAAGGCCTCGGCCGGCGCTCGCCCAGCCCACGCTGCCCCGCGGCGCGCGGCAGTCCCATGTGATGGATGCGGCGCGTCTCGCCGGCAACAAGCGGCCCCACACTTTCCCATTAAAAGCCGACCCGTTTTCCTGGAACCGAAATGACTCACGTTGTCACCGAATCCTGCATCCGTTGCCGCTACACAGACTGCGTTGACGTGTGTCCGGTCGATTGTTTCCGCGAAGGCCCCAACTTCCTGGCCATCGACCCGGATGAGTGCATCGACTGCGCCGTGTGCGTGGCCGAGTGCCCGGTGAACGCCATTTACGCCGAGGAAGACGTGCCGGGCGACCAGCAGCAGTTCATCGAGCTGAACGCCGAGCTGGCCCGCAACTGGCCCTCCATCACCAAGACCAAGGCCCCGCTGGCCGAGGCCGAGGAATGGAAGGACGCCACCGACAAGCAGCAGTACCTGGAGCGCTGAGCGCACCGGGCAGCAAAGAAAGCCGTCCCCACGCGCTTTCCGCAATGCCGGGCACCCGCGTGCCCAACCAACGTATCAGGACGAATATGGACTTGAGCATTCCAAATCCCGTTGCCGACACGACCAGGCGGGTCGAGGGCGGCAGCCCCGCAGGCGGCCAGCCGCTGGAAATCGACGCGCTGATCGTCGGTGCCGGCCCGGTCGGTCTGTTCCAGGTGTTCGAACTGGGCCTGCTCGAAATCAAGGCCCACGTCATCGATTCCCTGAAGGTCGTTGGCGGCCAGTGCGTCGAGCTGTATCCGGACAAGCCCATCTACGACATCCCGGCCGTGCCCAGCTGCACCGGCCAGGAACTGACCGACAACCTGCTCAAGCAGATCGAGCCGTTCGAGCCCACCTTCCACCTGGGCCAGGAAGTCGCCGTGGTCGAGCGCCGGGACGACGGCCGCTTTTTCGTCGAGACCTCGCTCGGCACGCGCTTTATCACCAAGACCATCTTCATCGCCGCCGGCGTGGGCTCGTTCCAGCCGCGCACGCTGAAGGTCGATGGCATCGACAAGTTCGACGGCAAGCAGCTGTTCTACCGCGTCAAGGATCCGAGCCGCTTCCACGGCCGCAACCTGGTGATCGTCGGCGGCGGCGACTCGGCGCTGGACTGGACCCTGGACCTGGTCGGCAAGGCCGAGTCGGTGGTGATGATCCACCGCCGCGACGGCTTCCGCGCCGCGCCCGCGTCGGTCGCCAAGATGAAGGAATTGTGCGAGCAGATGGAAATGCAGTTCCTGGTTGGCCAGATCAGCGGCTATGAAGAGAAGGACGGCGTGCTCACCGAGATCAAGGTGACCGGTGCCGACGGCGTGACCCGCCGCCTGCCGCTCGACGACCTGCTGGTGTTCTTCGGGCTGTCGCCCAAGCTGGGCCCGATCGCTGAATGGGGCCTGGACCTGGAGCGCAAGCAGATCAAGGTGGACACGGAGAAATTCCAGACCAATATTCCAGGCATCTTCGCGGTCGGCGATATCAACACCTACCCCGGCAAGAAGAAACTGATCCTGTCGGGCTTCCACGAGGCCGCGCTGGCCGCGTTCGGTGCCGCGCCGTATATCTTCCCCGAGAAGAAGATCCACATGCAGTACACCACCACCTCGCCGAAGCTGCACAAGGTGCTGGGCGTGGAATCGCCGGTGTTCGACTGACCTGCTTGTCGATCCCGCAGAAAAAGCCGCCGCAAGGCGGTTTTTTTCTGGCACAAAGCCGGAACCGTCGCTATAATGCGGCCTCGCTGTTCGGCGCCCACGGCCGCGAAGCCGGCATCCAGCCCGCTGGATCGCACGCCAGGCAGCAAGCCAGCCTTCCCCCACCCCAGGAACTAAATGTCGAAAGGGTGTTGACGAAGAAAAGAGAAACTGGCTATAATTTCTTTCTCAGCTGTTCCCCGATAGCTCAGTCGGTAGAGCGACGGACTGTTAATCCGCAGGTCCCTGGTTCGAGCCCAGGTCGGGGAGCCAACCGATACGGAAGCCCGGTGCAAACGCACCGGGCTTTTTCGTTTGCGGGCGCGCCTGCGTTGGGGGCCGCCGCAGCGGCCCGGCTCTCACCTCCCCGTCCCGCGCTTATCCCTGCAGCGAACCGCCTGCGGCCTTCAGCGCCACGACGATAGCCTCCGCATTGGCTTCGACCCGATGCAACGGCCCCGCCACCGACATCCCGTAGGCAACGCCGCCGAGCGACACCGGGATCGCAATGGCCCCCAGGTCCGGGAACGACTCGCCGAAGTTCGGATACCACCCTTGCGCCTGCCATTGCTGCATCGCTGCCTCGAATACGCGCAGCGAGTCCACGGTGCGCCCGGTGCGCGACGCAAAGGAGACGCCGGCCAGCAGTTCCGCGCGATTCTCAGCGGTCAAGGTGCCCAGGATGGCGCGGCCAATCGAATTGACATGCGCGTCGCGCAGTTCGCCCGGCGCGGCGATATAGCGCACCGGATTGGCTGACTCGCGCACATCCAGATACAGCACGCGCCCGTCGTCCTGCAGCTTGCCGAACACCACGGTCTCGCCGGTGGCATCGCGCAGCGACTCCAGCACCGGCTGGACGCGCTCCAGCAGCGGGTCGTTGCGGGCGATGCGTTGCGCGATGTCGAGCAGCCGGCGCGTCGGGTAGTAGCCCTGGCGGCGGCCGGTCTCGTACAGATAGCCCAGCGACGCCAGCGTGCGGATCAGCCCCAGGCAGCTCGACATCGGCGCGCCCAGCAGCTTGGCCAGCTCGGTCAGCGTCAGCGAGCGGCCTTCGCGCGCATAGATTTCCATGATCTCGATCACGCGCAGCGCCGTCTTGACGCTGCCGTAACCGGACTTCTCCGCCGCTTCGTTTGCTGCCATCGTTTGGCTTCCTCGACTTCAGTATCCGTTGGCCGGGATTGTACGCGGCGGCAGCGCGGGTCAGTCCTCCTCGCGCGAGGCCGGCGGCAAGGCCTGCGGCCAACTGCGGATATTGCCGGGCGTGCGCGAGAAGCGCGTCGGAATGCCCACGCCACGCAGGCGCCCTTCGCTCGGATGGTCGTACTCGAACATCATGCCGGTGGCGCGCAGGTGCGGGTCGTCGGCAAGGCTGTCGAAGTGCGGCACCTCGCTGTGCGGGATGTCGGCATCGCGCAGCAGCCCCAGCCATTCGGCGGTGGTGCGCTGCGCGACGATCTCGGCCAGCGTGGCATAGAGCGCGTCGATATTGGCGCTGCGCGCGGCTGGCGTGGCGTAGCGCGGATCGCTGGCCAGCGGCGCATGGCCGGAGACATCGAAGAATCGCTGCCATTGCGCGCTGGTGTACGGCAGCAGCGCGATATGCCCGTCGCGGGTGCGGTACGGCTTGCGATGCAGCGACATCACGCGCGGATAGCCGGCCGGCCCGAGCGGCGGCACGAAGGTCTGCCCGGCCAGCTGTTCGGTGGCGAGGAACGACACCAGCGTCTCGAACATCGGCACCTCGATGGCCTGGCCGCGGCCGGAACGCTCGCGCTCGTACAGCGCCATCGGAATCGCGTAGGCGACGGTCAGCCCGGCGACCTTGTCGGCGAGGATGGTGTTGACGTACTGCGGCCCTTCGTTCGAGTTGGCGCCCTGGAACTGCGCCATGCCGCTGCGCGCCTGGATGATGTCGTCGAACGCCGGCGCGCCGGCGTACGGCCCCGCTTCCGAATAGCCATAGGCGCCGCAGTAGATCAGCCGCGGATGGTCTGCGCACAGCGAGGCATAGTCGAGCCCGAGCTTGCGCAGCGACTGCGGCCGCACGTTCGAGACGAAGACATCGGCGCCGGCGATCAGCGCCTTCAGCGCCGCCAGGTCGTCGGGCTGCTTCACGTCCAGCACGACGAACTGCTTGTTGCGGTTCAGGTTGAGGAAGCTGGCACCCATGGCGGCGTGCCGCGCGGGCTCGGCGTGGCGGAACACGTCGCCGGCGGGCGGCTCGACCTTGATCACCTCGGCGCCCATGTCGCCGAGGATCTGCGTGGCATACGGCCCCATCGCCACCGAGGTCATGTCGATCACGCGGATCCCGGCCAGCGGCCCGGTCGGCGCAAGCGGCTGTGCAGGCTGTTCTTGCATCGACGCTCCCGCTCAATAAGACTTGGGCAAGCCCAGCACGCGCTCGGCGATAAAGCACAGGATCAGCTGCGGGCTGACCGGCGCGATGCGCGGGATATACGATTCGCGCAGCAAGCGCTCGACGCGGTACTCGCGCGAATAGCCCATGCCGCCCAGCGTCAGGATCGCGGTCTGGCAGGCATTGTGGCCGGCCTCTGCGGCCAGGTACTTGGCGGCATTGGCCTCGGCCCCGCACGACTGGCCCGCGTCGTAGCGCGCCGCGGCCTTGAGCATCATCAGGTTGGCCGACTCCAACTGCATCCATGCCTGCGCCAGCGGATGCTGCACGCCCTGGTTCATGCCGATGGGGCGGCCGAACACCACGCGCTCCTTGGCATACTGCGTGGCGATGGCCAGCGCCGCGCGCCCCAGCCCGATGGCCTCGGCCGCAATCAGGATGCGCTCCGGGTTGAGCCCGTGCAGGATGTACTCGAAGCCCTTGCCCTCTTCGCCGATGCGGTCCTCGTCGGGGATAAACAGGTCATCGATAAACAGCATGTTGGTGTCGACGGCGGCGCGGCCCATCTTGTCGATCTCGCGGATCTCGATCTTGCTGCGGTCGACTTTGGTATAGAACAGCGACAGCCCCTCGGTCGATTTCTTCACCGACTCCAGCGGCGTGGTGCGCGCCAGCAGCAGCATGCGGTCGGCCACCTGCGCGGTCGAAATCCAGATCTTGCGCCCGCTCACCGAATAGCCGCCCGGCACCTTGCGCGCAAAGGTCTTGAGCTTGGTGGTGTCGAGCCCCGCGTCGGGCTCGGTCACGCCGAAGCAGGCTTTTTCCTTGCCTGCGATCAGCGGCGGCAGGAAGCGGCCCTTCTGCGCGTCGGTGCCGAACACCACTACCGGGTTCAGGCCGAAAACGTTCATGTGCACCGCCGACGCGCCGGTCATGCCCGCGCCCGACTGCGAGATGGTCTGCATCACCAGCGCCGCTTCCAGGATGCCCAGCCCCGCGCCGCCGAAGGCCTCGGGCATGGCCACGCCAAGCCAGCCGCCTTCGCACAGCGTCTGGTAGAACTCGTGCGGATAGGTGCCGGACTTGTCGAGGCGGTCCCAGTATTCCATGTCGAATTGCGCGCAGACCTGCTGCACCGCCTCGACGATCGAGGCCTGTTCTTCGGAGAGATCGAAATTCATCGCGTTACCTGCTTGCTGTCGTTGTCGGTTCGATGCTGTCTTATTCCGGCTGGATGCCCGCGTCCTTCACCAGCCGCGCCCACTTCTGCAACTCGGCCACGACAAACTGGTTGAGCTCGGCCGGCGTGCTGCCGAACGGCTCGAAGCCGAGCGCGTGGAACTGCGCCGCATGCTGCTTGCTGGTGGCGATCGCCACCAGCTCGCGGTTCAGGCGCGCGACCACCGGGGCCGGCACCCCGGCCGGCGCGAACACGCCGTTCCACGAAGTCAGGTCGAAGCCCTTCAATTCCGGCACGCTCGCCAGCGGCGGCAGGTCCGGCAGCAGCGCGCTGCGCTGCGCGGTGGTGACCGCCAGCGCGCGCAGCTTGCCGGCACGCACGTTGGCGATGCCGGCGGCGAAGTCGACGAACATCGCCTGCACCTGGCCACCCATCACGTCGGTCATCGCCGGCGGCGTGCTCTTGTACGGCACGTGCAGCATCTTCAGCCCGGCCATCTTCGACAGCGTCGCGCCCGCGACGATGCCGGTACTATTGCCGCTGGCATAGGTCAGGCCCGGATGCGCCTTGGCGTAGTCGACGAACTCGCGCAGGGTCTTGACCGGCAGCGCCGGGTTGACCACCAGCATGAACGGCAGGTTGCCCATGCGCGAGATCGGCGTGAAATCCTTGACCGGGTCATAGCGCAGCTGCTTCATCAGCGACGGGTTGGCCGAATGCGTGGTGTTGGTGGTCATGAACAGCGTGTAGCCGTCGGCGGGTGCCTTGGCGACGAACTCGGCGGCGATGGTGCCGTTGGCGCCGGGCTTGTTGTCCACCACCACCGGCTGCTGCAGCGACTCGCCAAGGTACTTCGCGGTCAGGCGCGCCACGGCATCGGTGCCGCTGCCGGCGGCGAACGGCACCACCAGGCGCAGCGGCTTGGCGGGGAATTCATCGGCGGCCAGCGCCGGGGTAGCGGCCAGCGCCGCGCCGCATGCCAGCGCCAGGCCGGCGCAAACGTTCTTGAAGGACTTCACGGTGGTTGTCTCCTGTAGTTTTGTGCCCTGCCCGTGACTGCCGCCGGTCAGGCGGGCCGTATCACGCGTTCAGGGGATTCCTCGTAAGGCGGGGAATAGATCACCAGAATCTTCGCCGGCTCGTCGCTGACCACCGTGAAGACGTGCATCTGGTCCGGCGGGAAGAAGCAGCAGTCGCCCGGCCCCAGCTCGCGGCGCTGGCCGCCGACCTCGGCAATGGCGCGGCCTTCCAGCACGTAGCAGACCTGTTCGATGCCCGGATGCGCGTGCGGCAGCGCGCCCTTGCCCTTTTCGATGGTGCCGTGGATCACTTCCAGGTGGCGCGAACCGACCGTTTCCGGCGCGATCAGCCTGCGGTTGAGCGTGCCGACATGGTTGGCGGGGTGGTAGCCCTCGACCTCGTCGGTCGAGATGAAATACACGGGTTGGTCCGGCATGCGGGTCTCCTGCCTGAATTCATGTTTGTGAAAAACAGTTTATAGACATGAATTTTAACGTCAAACAGTTTTGGGTGGTTTGCGGGTTTACCGGGAGGCTGAGCGACGCCGCGGGGTCCTCAGACCGGTGCGTTATCATTCGGATGTCGCGGCCCCTGTAAAAAGTGCCTTACAGATGACAGCCAACCCCGGTGGCCCACGCGTACGTTGCACTGCATTCTTGACAGCACCGTCGTATACATGCCATAGTTACGGGCGTATAGCATTCATGGAAACCGGTACTGTCAGGCTCCACTTGTGTTCGGACCTGGCGCTATCACCCCTGACACTGGTTGCACGGACTGAAACGTCCACATCTTTCAGGTTCGCGGGGGCGCACCAGGGCATCGGCCCGGCGTGCAATACCAGTCGCTCCGGCGACCGCAGTTTCCCCCCGTGTGAACCAGCCGCCCCGGCGGCAATCCCCTAAAGGACTGAATTGACTAAGATCGTCTTGAAACCCGGTGAGCCCGTTGAAGTTGCAATGCGGCGTTTCCGTCGTGCCATTCTGCAGACTGGCCTGATCGTTGAACTCAAGAGCCGTACCGCTTACGAGAAGCCGACGACCGAGCGCAAGCGCAAGAAGAAGGCCGCCGAAGCACGCCTGCGCAAGCGCCTGCGCATGCAGATGCTGCCGAAGAAGATGTACTGATTCCGGTACGCTTCGCTGCCTGGCCTCGCCAGGCAAAAAAACCGCCAGTTCGCTGGCGGTTTTTTTATGCCTGTGCGCCGGGGCGCGCGCCTGCTCCAGCGCGCCAACTGAGCCCCGCGCGGATGACCGGCATAATGGCGGAGATTGCGCCGTTGCGGCGCCACACCGGACCCTGTCTTGACTGCCATCCTCGAGTTGCGCAAGGTGCGCAAGCAATACGGCGACACGGTCGTGGTCGACGACCTCGACCTGCAGGTTTTCCGCGGCCAGTGCTTTGGCCTGCTGGGCCCCAACGGCGCCGGCAAGACCACCACGCTGCGGC
>JABFVP010000544.1 GCA_013362725.1 Cupriavidus sp. | reverse complement strand
ACACGATCAGGTCGTGGTAGCGCGTCTCGAACGCGGTCACGCGCAGCAGGCCGGCGCTGGCGGTGGTGTACTGCACGCCGGCCTCGACCGACCTGGCGCGCTCGGGCTGCAGGTTGGGCTGGCCGAAGTTGGGGTAGTACAGCTCGTTGAAGGTCGGCGCGCGGAAGGCATTGCTGACGCTGGCGATCAGCTTGAACGCATCGGTCAGGTTGTAGCCGTAGCCGGCCAGGAAGCTGCCCTGGTTGCCGAAGTCGGAATAGTGGTCGTTGCGCGCGTTGAGCTGCAGCTGGTGCTTGCCGAAGCGCCCGTCATAGCCGCCGAACACCGAGAATACATTGCGCGTGGGTGCGCCGTAGGCGCTGGAATCCAGCTGCTGCTGCAGGTAATCGGTGCCGAACAGCAGCGTATGGCCGGCGGCCAGCGCGTACTCGTTCTGCCAGTTGAACTGGCGGTTGCGGGTATTGAAGGTGCCGTTGGGGTTGCCGTTGAGGAAGGTGTCGCTGCGGTCTTCGCTCTGCGACAGCTTGAAATGCGTGGTCCAGTCCGTGCCGAGCTTGCCGTTGACGAAGGCCGACAGCGTGTACAGCTCGCTCTCGGTGCGGTTCTCGTCGGTGGGGCGGCCGAAGGCGCTGTCGAACGACAGCTTGCTCTTGGAGTAGTAGCCGGTGATGCCCGCATCCCAGTCGGGCGTGAAGCGGTGCTTTACCTGGCCCGACACGCTCTGGTTCTCGTATGCGTTGTCGTTGGGATTGGCGCGCGGCGCCTGCTTCGTATTGATCGACGAGAAGCCATCGGTCTTGAACGCCGAGCCGGTCAGGTTGAACGAGGTATCGCCAACCTGGCCGCCATAGCCGACCGTGCCCTGGCGCGTATTGTTGCTGCCGTACTCCACCGCCGCGTTGGCCGCCGGCGCCTGGCCCGCGCCGCTCTTGGTGAAGATCTGCACCACGCCGCCGATCGCGTCCGAGCCGTACAGCGCCGAGACGTTGCCGCGCACCACTTCGATGCGGTCGATCTGGTCGGGCAGGATATTGGCCAGCTGCGCGGTGCCGCTGCTGGCCGCCGACACGCGCACGCCATCGATCAGGATCAGGGTCTGGTTGGAGTTGGCGCCGCGCATGAACAGCGAGGTATTGCTGCCCATGCCGCCGTTGGTGGCGAACTCCACGCCGGCCTGGCTGCGCAGCAGCGTGCGCAGGTCCGGCGCCTGCGCATTGGCGATGTCCTGCTGCGTGACCACCGTGGTATGCGGCAGCGCCTCGGTGATCGACTGCGCGGTGCGTGTGGAAGTGACCACCACCGGCGCGAGCTGCGCGGTGCGGCTGTCCGCCGACTGCGCGCAAGCGGTACCGGGAACGAGGGTGAACGAGGCCATGGCCGCCAGGATGGCGGCAACGGACGGACGCACCGCCGGGCTTGCCGGACGGGTCGACCTGTGAAGCGATGAACGCATGATGCAGGACTGGATAGGAACGGCCGGGCCCGTTCCCCCGCGGGCCATATGGCGATGAGGCGTGCCACGCATGGGCGGCAGCCCGCGTTCAGGCCGGTATCCGGGCTGGCGACACGGAACCGGCGCCTTCCCGAACCTGCGGTTCAGTGGCGTGTGGCCGGTCCTGCGGGCATGTGGCCTGGCATCCGATGACGGATCGGGCCTTGCCAGCGATGTGGCTGGCACGTGTGCACCGCGGTCGCTTACCGTTGCGGGGGCAGCACAGGTTGGCCTGTCCGGCGCGCGGCCGGCCCGGCTCCCTGTTTCCCGTTGAACTGCCCTTTCGCCAGGGACGAAAAGGGCGAGCACCTGGAACGTGCGCGAGTCTATGGCGTTTCGTCCCCCGCGTCAACGCGGCTGCCAGTAGTGTTTTGTCACAACTCTGGCGGCGTTTTAGGTGCAGAAGCCTGCAACTTCCATGCGGGCCGCCGGTCACAAACCTTTCCTCCGCATTGTGCATGCCGGCGCATCGGCTAGAATCGCGATACCTGACACTACTCCCATCATGACAGGCCCTATGCTCACCGAACTCGAACAACTGGCCGCCAAGATCGGGCGCGTGCTGCACCATGCGGACACCCTGGCGGCGGAGAACCAGCGGCTGCGCGACGAGATCGCGCGGCTGGAGGGCGAAGCCGCGCAGTTGCGCGGCGAGCGCGAGGCCATGGCCGCCGACCGCGAACTGCTCAATATCAAGATCGAGGAAGCGCAGCTGCGCATCCAGTCCATCCTCGACAAGCTGCCCACGGCCAGTGACACGCGCCAGCTCGACCTGCTCGGCGAAGAGGCCGAGGCGCACAAGGCCCCCGGAGAACACGCATGAGCAACAAGCAAGTCGAAGTCAATATCGCCGGCCAGGCCTACCGCTTTGCCATCGCGCCCGAGAACGAGGCGGCGCTGCTCGAGGCCGTGGCCCTGGTCGACACGCAGATGAACAAGCTGCGCAGCGGCAGCGCGGCCAAGGGCGTTGAGCGCGTGGCGGTGATGGCCGCGATCAGCATCGCTTCGGACCTGCTGTCGCTGCAGCGCAAGCAGCAGGCCGAGGGCGCGATCCCCGTGGACGCCATTCGCGCACGCATCCGCGAACTGAACGACCGCGCCGACGAAGCGCTGCGGCAATATGCCCACGTGGGCACCGGTACGCGCGGCTGACAGCGGCAATGGTGGGATGTGCTGCGGATGCCGCGCTGCCGCGCAAAATGTAACGACACGCGCAAGCGCACTTGGTATGCCCTGCAACGCGGTGTATAGTGTAGCCAGACTGCACGAGGCACCACAGAAGTGCAGCTGACAGGCCAGGTTATCGCGCCTGGCCGCCGTTTTCATCCCATCCTAGTTCGAAACGGCAAACGTCTGACATCCGCCACGTGGACAGTCAGACGTTTGACAGTTTCCCTGCCTGGTTCGTGAGGGTCATAAACTCCTTGAACCGATATGCATTGCATGGTGCGGGATTATGTCGCGTGGGCGAGCGCGTCGTCGCATTCATAGTCCGGGCCTGGCCTGGACTCCCTGAGTGGATGATGTACCCGAAATGCGACTTCCGCAGCCACTCTGAACCTCACTTGGGTTCAGGATGCCGACCCAGCGGCCGAGGCGGGGACCCCCTAAAAGGCGGTGGTTTTCTGAACCATCGCCTTTTTTCTTGCCTGCATGCTTGCCTGTGTTTTCGCGCGCGGGCCTTCCTTTCCTGAGCAGCGCCGTGAGCCCTAACCAGAACCAACGCGCACGCCAGTACTGGCTGATGAAATCGGAACCGGACGAAGCCAGCATCGACGACCTGGCCCGCGAACAGACGCTGCCGTGGACCGGCGTGCGCAACTACCAGGCGCGCAACTTCATGCGCGATGCCATGCAGATCGGCGACGGCGTGCTGTTCTATCACTCGTCGTGCCCCGAGCCCGGCATCGCGGGACTGGCCGAGGTCTGCTCCGCGCCCTACCCCGATCCCACGCAGTTCGACCGCAACAGCCCGTATTTCGACGCCGCCTCGAAGGCCGAGGCGCCACGCTGGCTGCTGGTAGACGTGCGCTTCGAACGCAAGAGCCGCCTGATCCCGCTGGCCGAGCTGCGCGAGCATAAAGCGCTCGCCGACATGGTGGTGCTCCGGCGCGGCAACCGGCTCTCGATCACGCCGGTGACGCCGGCGGAATGGCGCTATATCACCGGCAAGCTGATGGACTGACCGGCCGGGCGCTCAAGGCTGACGACAATAACAACGACTTGCCGACACGATGCCGTTCGACAACCTGCCGGTGCTGATCCCCGCCCTGCTCGCGCTGGGCGCCTTCACCGGCTTCTGCGCCGGCCTGCTCGGCGTCGGCGGCGGCATGATGATGGTGCCGTTCCTGACGCTGCTGTTCACCAGCCTGGGCTTTGCCGGCGAAGCCATCGTCCATATGGCGATCGCCACCTCGATGGGCACCATCCTGTTCACCTCGCTCTCGTCGGTGCGCGCGCACCACAAGCGCGGCGCGGTGCGCTGGCCGATCGTGCTGGCGCTGGCGCCCGGCATCGTGATCGGCGGCATGGTCGGCGGCGGCAAGGTGTTCGCGGCGCTGAAGACCAGCTGGCTGTCGCTGGCGTTTGCGGGCTTCGTCGGCTTCTCGGCGCTGCAGATGCTGCGCAACCGCAGGCCCAAGCCGGGACGCCAGCTGCCGGGCTTTGCCGGCATGGCCAGCGCCGGCGGCGTGATCGGCTTCCTGTCCAGCCTGGTGGGCGCGGGCGGCGCCTTTGTCTCGGTGCCGTTCATGAGCTGGTGCAATGTGCCGATTCACAACGCGGTGGCGACTTCGGCCGCGCTCGGCTTCCCGATCGCCGCGGCCAGCGTGGCGGGCTATATCTGGAGCGGCTGGCACGCGCCCGGACTGCCGGCGGCCTCGCTCGGCTATCTCTACCTGCCCGCGCTGCTGGTGATCGCCGCGGCCAGCGTACTGACCGCGCCGCTGGGCGCGCGCACCGCGCACCGCATGGACGTGGGGCAGTTGCGCAAGGTCTTCGCGGTGCTGCTGCTGTGCCTGGCCACATATATGTTGTGGAAGGCCTGGCAGGCGTTCTGACGATCGGCGTCACCCGCACGGGGGAAGCGAGACTACTCGCGCGGCGCCATCGCAACAATCGTTTGCAATGTCGCGGAACGAACGCCCCTGCGGCCACGTCTGACAGCCATTACGTTTGATTGGGAGAACCACATGAAACAATGGCTCGCCGCCACCCTGCTCGGCACCACCGCCATCGTCGCCTCGGCCCACGGCGGTCCCACCGAAACGCCGTCGGGCGTGCTGTCGCTGACCGCGCAGGCCGTCACCGAAGTGCCGACCGATATCGTGCACCTGACGCTGGCCGCTGAGCAGGAAGGCGCCGAACCGTCGGCAATTTCCTCGGCCCTGTCGACCCGGACCCAGACCGTCATCACGCAGGCGCGCCGCGTGCAGGGCGTGACCGCCGAATCCGGCGGCTTCACCATTCACCCCAGCACCGACCGCAACGGCCGCATCAGCACCTGGCGCGTACGCTCCGAGGTCATCCTGAAATCCCGCGATTTCACGGCGGTGTCCAAACTTGCGGGCGAGCTGGCCAGCCAGATGCAGGTGCAGAACATCGCCTTCTCGCTGTCGCGCGAAGCGCGCGAGGCCGCCGAAGCCAAGCTCGCCGAGCAGGCCATCGCATCGTTCCGCAACAAGGCGCAGGCCACCACCAGGCTGTTCGGCTACAACAGCTACACCATCCGTGAAGTCAACGTGAACGAGACCGGCATGGTGCCGCCGGTGCCGCGCATGTACGGCGCCGCCAAGGCCATGATGGCCGACGCCGCGGTACCGGTGCCGGTCGAAGGCGGCAAGACCCAGGTCACGGTGTCGGTGAACGGGTCGGTGCAGATGCTGAAGTAAGAAGGGAGCTTGACCGCCGGCGGCGCGCTCCCTCTCCCGCTTGCGGGAGAGGGTTGGGGAGAGGGCCGGAGTATCAATGAAATACTCCCGGTGGTATGCCACCGCCTGCCCTCTCCCCCGGCCCCTCTCCCGCAGGCGGGAGAGGGGAGCAAACCCCAGCCTTCCGCGGTCGCTCACAGCCCCGCAAACTTCTCCCGCAGCACGTTCTTCTGCACCTTTCCCATGGTGTTACGCGGCAGCTCGTCCACCACGTGCACGCGCTTGGGCACCTTGAAATTGGCGATGCGGCCCTTGAGCGTGCCGATCAGCGCGCCCTCGTCGATGTCGGCCCCGGGCTTGCGCCCCACCACCGCCACCACCGCCTCGCCGAACTCCGCGTGCGGCACG
>JABFVP010000355.1 GCA_013362725.1 Cupriavidus sp. | reverse complement strand
GTGGTCTGCAGGGTGGGTTCAAGAAGCCGCATCTGCGTGCGGTCCGGTCCTAGTCCGATGCCGCGCAAGGGTCGGCCGATGGCCTGCGCCAGCCATTCGAGCAGCGCTTCAAGCTGCGGGGGCAGCGGCGAGGCGGCATTCGTCGGTATGGCGCCCTGCGCGAACGCCGGAAATTGCAACACGCGCTGGCTTGCGCTGCCGGCCTCGCCAGCGACGACTGGAATGCAACGCTCGGGCGTATGGAAAAAGGCGGCCAGGCTGTCGCATTTGTTGAGATACACCTCGTCGACGCCGGCCTGCTGTATCGCGAGCCGCAGTTGCGCAACGTCAAGCAGGCCCACGCGCCGTGGCCGGCCGGTGCCGGTGCCGTATTCGTTCGCCAGCATCCGGAGGGCCACGCCGGTCGAGAATGCATCCGCTTCGGCGAGCAACTTCAGCGGATCATGGCTGGCCGCTTCGTCGGCGCGGCCGCGGCCCGCATGTGCCGCCGCGGCGCAATAGGCTTCGGAACGCTGCCCGCCCAGTTCGGTCGGCAGCGGGCCGTTGCCGACCCGCGAGACGATGGCCTTGGCCACGCCGATGGTCTTGCGGTGATACCGGCACGGCAGATCTCCGCCTACGTAGGCATAGGCGGGGAGCGTGTGGCTGGACATGACCCACGGCTGGACGCCATGCACCACATCCAGCATCACCGACTGCGCGCCCTCGAACAGTACCCTTGCACCGGCCTCGACCCGCCGCAACAGCGCGACAGGATCGTCCGTCACGAACGGCCGAACCACAATCCACGCGCGACGCATGTCCTCCACCATCGCAGCGACGCCATCGCCATCATCATCATCCTGCGTTGCCAGGCCGGCCATCAGCTTGAACACGTGCTCCTCGTCCCACCGCAGGTCGCGCAACTGGAACGCAACACGCGCGGCGCCCCGCATCCGGGCCGCCAGATCGGCGTAGCACGGACCGATGCCGTTGCCGGTGGTGCCGATCCGTGCGCCATCGCGGCGGTCCGCCAGCACATGCCGCGGCTGGACCAGCGCACACCTGTCGCTGATTGTCAGCCGTCCCTGCAGGCTGATACCCTGGGCCGCCAGCATCGCAATCTCCGATGCCAGCTGCTGCAACCCGACCACGCAGCCCGAACCGATGTAAAGCGCAACGCCAGGATGCAGCACGCCAGAAGGCACCTGGCGCAACCGCAGCGCACCGGCGGGCGTGGCGATGGTATGTCCGGCGTTGGCCCCGCCATTAAAGCGTGCAATCACGTCGTACCCGGCGGCGAGGTGATCGACGATTCGGGCCTTGCCCTCGTCGCCATATTGCAGGCCTACCAGGACGTCGGCGTAGCCGGTCTTTGTCGCGGCGCCCATCGCCTAGGCGTCCAGCGCAAAGGTTGCCTCGATCTCGACCGGGGCACCGAACGGAAGGCTCGCCACGCCCAGCGCCAGGCGGGCATGGCGCCCGCGCTCGGCGAAGATCTGGTTGAGCAGTTCCGACGCGGCGTTGATCACCAGCGGCGCATCGTTGAAACCCGGATCCGCTGCAACGTAGCCGCCTACCCGCACGATGCCCCGGATCCGTTCGAGATCGCCATCGACCGCGGCGGCCGCCCAGCCCAGCAGGTTGGTCAGGCAAAGCCGAGCCGCCGCCTGTGCTGCCTCGACGCTGACCGCGCCGGGAACCTTGCCGACAAACACGGGCTTGCCGTCCTGCAGCGGCAGCTGTCCCGATATCGTCAGCAAGCCACGGTGCAGCGTGTACGGGACATAAAGCGCCTTGGGCATTTCGGCGGCAGGCAGGACGATGCCCGCTGCTTGGATACGATCCATCACTGACATACTCACTCCTCGACTTGGACAAATGCCGACGGAGCAAGCACGGTGCTGGCCATCCGGCGGCACCTAGACTGTGCCGCAGGGCCCAGGTCTCGATTCGCGCCTCGACGCCAGTTGATGTCGCGCAGATGCCAACCGGCAGCCTGACGCCTACTCGCCGGTGCGGTCGCGGAAATACTCGGTGGGAGTCATGCCAAGCGCCCGCCTGAACATGGCGCTGAATGCGCTCGGACTCTCATATCCGAGCTGCAGTGCGATGTCCGTGACGTGGCAACCCTCCGCCAGCAACCGCACCGCGGCCATCAGCCGGGCCTGCTGCTTCCAGCGGCTGTAGGTCATGCCTGTTTCCTCCGGAAACAGGCGGATGATGGTCCGCTCGCTGGCGCCAACCGAGCGGCTCCACGTCTGCACCGAGGTCTCGTCCGAGGGATCCTCGAGGATCTTCGCGCAAATTTTTCCCAGCCGCGCGTCGCTGGGCATTGGCAGGTGCAGCGGGACCACCGAAAGCGGACGCAACTCCTGCAGCAGAAGCTGCACCACCAGGCCGTCGCGGCTGCCTTCGTCATAGGCCAGCGGCATGCGCACGGCCGCTGAGACAAGCTCGCGCAGCAGCGGCGGGACCGCGACCACGCAACAGCCGTGCAACTCGCCCGGCACGGCATCTTCGCGGACGTAGATGGTGCGCATCTCCACATCGCCGCACGCCTGCATGGCATGCCTGACGTTGCAAGGCACCCAGACGGCGCGCTGGGGCGGCACCACCCAGGAACCGAAGTCGGTGGTGACCAGGATGGCCCCCACATACGCATAGATCAGTTGCGCGCGCGGATGCGAATGCGGGGCGATATAGAAGCCGTCCTTCAGCGTGCGCGCCATGCCGCCGACCGGCTGCGCTATCGCCTGGTAGTCATCGCGGTTTTCGCTTTTTCCGAACATGGCGTCTTTGCGATAGTGGTTGTCATCCAGCGGCGCGCGCAACAAAACGCGGATACGTATCTTTGGCCGGACGCGACAAGCGTCGCAACGACCCAATGGAATCGAAGCATCGATCCCAACGTCTGGAGCCAAATTTAATGTCAGTGTATCGAAACTTCAACCAGGAAGAACTGGACAAGCAGTACAACGTCAGAGCTGGAATCCCCGGGTTCCAGGACATCTTCAAGCGATGGGACGACACCAGCGCCACCTTCCGTCGGAACCATCCGGTCAAGCCGGATCTTGCGTATGGTGCACACGCTTTGCAGGCGCTCGACTTCTTCCCGGCAGCCACCCCAAAGCGCCCTCTGCTGGTCTTCATTCATGGCGGTTATTGGCAATCGCTGGACAAGTCCGACTTCAGCTTCGTTGCCGCGCCCTACCTGCAGCGCGATATCAACGTCGCGGTGGTGAACTACCGCCTGGCTCCGGATGTGGCCATGGGCGAGATCGTCCGCGACAATCAGGAGGCGGTGGCATGGCTCTACCGGCATGCCAACGAACTGGGATTCGATCCGGATCGCATCTTCTTGTCCGGCCATTCGGCCGGCGGCCATCTCACCGCCACGCTGGCGGCAACGGACTGGGCTGCCTTCGGCGTACCGGCGGATATCCTCAAGGGCGGTTGCGCGATCAGCGGCTTGTATGACCTGGAGCCGATCCGGCTGTGCTACCTCAACCAGGTGGTCGGGCTGACCGAGGCGGACGTTGCCCGCTACAGCCCTATCCATCATGTCCCGAAAGCCAAACTGCCCATGATCCTGACCGTCGGCGGCGATGAATCCCCGGAGTACCACCGCCTGCAGCGCGAATACCAGGCACTGCTGGGAGAATGCGGCTTCGACGTGCAGGTGGTGGTGCAGGAGCGCGGTCACCATTTCGACGCGGTCGACCTGCTAGCCGACGCCGAAGGTGCCCTGGCCAACGCCGTATTGCGCATGATCGGGCGCGCCTGAGGCATCGGACGCGGGATCGCGGCGCAAATCGGCGATCCTGCCGCCAGCCCTCACGGCTGCGACAGCGCGAACTCGTAATCCGAAGTATCCAGCCTGGAGACGCGGTACTCGACGCGCTCGTTCTGGTAGGACGATGCCACCCGCAGGATCTTCAGCATCGCGGTGCCGACGGGGATGCCCAGCAGTTCATGGTCTTCTTCGTCGGCCAGCGCGGCGCGCAGGCGCTCTTCGGTGCGGATGATGTTGATGCCGAAGACGTCCTGGTAGAAGTTGTAGAGCGTGTTCGGCCGCTCGCGCAGCAGCTTCTCGGTGAGCGTCCTGAAGCGTTCCGCCGGGACGGTGATGGCGTCGATCATGACCGCGCGCCCTGCCAGCGACAGCACGTTGGTGAAGCGGAACACGGCCTCGCCGAGCGGCAGCCCCAGCGCCGCGGCTTCTTCCTTGTCGGCCTTGGCGCGGCGGAACTTTGCCAGCTGCACCGTCGGGAACTCGCGGTAGCCGTCCTGGCGCACGATGCGGAAGAAGCGGAAGAAATGGTCTTCCTGCCGGTGCGTCGCGACGAAGGTTCCCCGCCCCTGGTGGCGGATCATGATGTTCTCGGCCACCAGTTCGTCGATAGCCTTGCGCAGCGTGCCGATCGAGACCCCGAAGCGCTCGATCAGCTTGCGCTCCGACGGAATCGCCTCGCCCGGTTTCCACTCGCCCTCGGCAAGGGCGGCCAGGATGGCGTGCTTGACGTCCTTGTACAGCACGCCACCGATGGCGGCGCCGGCATCGAATCTGGAACCCACGTTAATGTCCTCTGCAATGCCGCCTGCGGGGCGGCCGGCCGATCGATGACTGACTCATATCGATATGGCGAATCATACTAAAGCCCGCCGCCAGGCCTCTGCGCCCGTCGCTGCCGGACGCGCCGCTATTCGACCCGAATTTGCTTCTCTTCGATCAGCCGGGCCCAGCGCGTCACCTCGCCGCTGAAGTAGTCGGCAATAGCGGGCCCGCATCATCAGGCCGGTCCAGTTCTCGACGATCAACTCCGGATAGCCGGCCTCGGCCACGGTCGGCACGTCGGGCAGCAGCGGATGGCGCTCGCGCGTGGTCACGGCCAGCGCGCGCAGCTTGCCCCCTTTCACATAGGCGAGCGACTCGGGGAAGTTGGAGAACACCACGTCGATCTGGCCGCCGATCAGGTCGGTCATCGAGGGCGCGCCACCCTTGTACGGCACATGGGTGAAGCTGGTCCGGGTCTGGCTTTCGAACAGCGCCAGCGTCAAGTGCGGCGGCGTGCCGTTACCGCTGGAGCCGGCGTTCAGCTTCGATTTCTGCGCCGCAGCGGCCAGCTCCTTCATCGATTTGATCGGCGAGCTGGCCGGCACCACCACCATCATCGGCGACGAGGCGATGCGCGCCACCGGCACCAGGTCTTTCTGCATGCTGAATGGCAGCTTGGGAAACAAGGTCACGTTGGACGCGTGCGTCAGCGTCACCGCCAGCCAGGTGTAGCCGTCGGGCGCCGCCTTGGCGACCTGTTCGGCGCCGATGTTGGCATTGCCGCCCGGCCGGTTGTCCACCACGATGGGCCTCTTCCACTCTTCGGAGAGCTGGTGGCCGACCATGCGCGCCATGATGTCGGTCAGGCCGCCGGCCGCGAACGGCACCACGTAGCGGATCGGCTTGCTCGGATAGTCCGCGGCCGCGGCATCTCCACCCTGCGCGGCGGCAGGCCGCGGCGCCAATGCAGCAAGGGCCGATACAACTGACAAGGCAAGCAACATGCGGTTCACGTGCCTGCGCGCGCCGCACATCAAGCGTCGATCCATGGTTTGTCTCCGGTAGTTGTAGCCGACCCATCTAGGCGTGGGTCCGTTGTGAGGAAATCAGTGCGGCGCGCCAGCCTCCTCGCCCGCAAGCGATTGCAGTTCGCGCCAGAGCGAGTCGGGCACGTCGACGCCATGCGCTGCTGCCTGCGCCTGCGCGGTTTCGCGGCGGTCGCCCGGCACGCCCGTTCCTTCGTCGTCCAGCATCGCAGCCAGCAGCGCGTCGAC
>JABFVP010000308.1 GCA_013362725.1 Cupriavidus sp. | reverse complement strand
CCAGGAGAAAGCCAGACATGTCACCGCTCTACCGCCATACCTTCTGCGCCATGGTGGCGCTCGCCGCCCTCTACCTGCTCCTCAATTCCTGAGCGGCCGGGAGACTGCCATGGCGAATTTCCATGCCCTGCGCCTGCCGGCGCCGGCGCTGCCGCGCGCGCTCGAGCTGCGCATCGACGTCGAGCTGGCGCCCGCCGAGATCGAACGCGAACTCGACGCCCTGCACGGCCGCATCGGCCGGCCGGGCGACCGCCTCCATGCCATGCCCGCGCTGCCCGCGGGCGCGCCCGGCCTGCGCCTGCGCTACCGCGAGGCGGACGGCGAGTACTACGTGTATGTGGAAGACGTGATGCAGCGCCGGCTGGCCGGTTATACGGTCTTCAACCGGCTGATCGAGGTGGGCCGCCGGGCCGATCCGTGGGTGCGGGCGCCGCATAGCAAGTTTGCGCCCGCTTACCAGCGCCGCGGCCTGGCGCGGGCGCTCTACCGGTGGGCGCTGGACGGCGGGCTGTGCCTGCTGAGCGGCGCGCGGCAGTCGGCCGGCGCCCATGCGCTATGGCAGGCGCTGGCACCCGACTACGCCATGGGTTACGTGGATTTGCGCAGCAGGACGCTGACGTGGCTCGGCGATGCCGTCGATGCCGCCACGCGCGACGGGTTGCATACGCGCATGCTGCTGCTCGGGCGCGGCTGGACGCTGGAGGCGTTCATGGCCCGCACCGGCATGTACTGACGCAGCGCAGCCTTTACAGCCAGCGGATCGGCGCGGCCTCGCGGGCATTGGCCGCATACAGCGTCCAGCCCTGCGCAAAGTAGGCGCGCACACGCGCGGCCAGCGACTGGCCGCCGCCCATGCGGGCGTAATAGGCGACATCGCGCGCCGGCTGGGCGGCGGTCTTGGCAGCGTTGGACTGGGCGGTCTGGCGATAAAGGGTGTCGACGAGTGCTTGCATGGCGATTCTTCCTTTCCGATAGGAAACAGGTTTAGTGTCTCGTTAAGCACTTCCGGCCGGGATTCGGCACGGAACACGAGACGGCTCAGGGTTATCCCTAGTATAGAGAAGTCGACCGCCGGGCATCCGGGTCATTCCCTATAGGCCGTATATGCGCCGCCTGATAACGGCAGCCGCCGAAAACGCCACCTGGCGCGTCTTCGCCGCCCGAAGATATGCAAACATCACATTCGATATTCTCTCTCGCAGATGCCGCGCATTGAGCGCCGGTGATGATGGCTGGCCCTGCCTCACCTAGCCTTCAGCCTTGCCCGGATCACGCCCACAGAAGGCAACGACAAGCGGCACACCGATAACAGCGGGGTTGGCCAGGATTCCGCCTCCAGCCCAGACCAGAACCACGTGAGACCGCCTGACGACGTTCCGCACGACGGACGTTGCAGCGCCCGCCAGGAGACAGCTCATCATGATCGAACAACCCTATCCGTCGTCCGCGGCGGAGGCCGATCCCGCACGCCCCCACGCCGCCCATGCTCCGGAAGTCAAAGGCCGGCTCGACGCATTTTTCGAGATCACCGCGCGCGGCAGCACCCAGCGCCAGGAAGTGGTGGCCGGTGTCACCACCTTCATGGCAATGGTCTACGCCGTCTTCGTCGTGCCGGGCATGCTGGGCAAGGCCGGCTTCGACACCAGCGCGGTCTTTGTCGCGGTGTGCCTGACCACGGCCTTCGGCTCGCTGCTGATGGGCCTGTGGGCCAGGCTGCCGATCGCCATCGGCTGCGCCATCTCGCTGACCGCGTTCATGGCCTTCGGCCTGGTGCTGGGCCAGGGCCTGTCGCCGGCGGTCGCGCTCGGCGCGGTATTTTTGATGGGCCTGATCTTCACCGCGATCTCGGTCACCGGCGTGCGCAGCTGGATCCTGCGCAACCTGCCGGCCGGCGTGGCGCACGGCACCGGTATCGGCATCGGCCTGTTCCTGCTGCTGATCGCCTCGAATGAAGTCGGGCTGGTGGTCAAGAACACGCATGCCGGCCTGCCGGTGGCGCTGGGCAAGATCACCTCGTTCCCGGTGGTGATGTCGGTGCTGGGCCTGGCCGCGATCTTCGGGCTCGAGCGCCGCAAGGTGCCGGGCGGGATCCTGCTGGTGATCATCGCCATCACGGCGCTGGGCCTGGCCTTCGATCCGGCGGTGAAGTTTACCGGCGTGTTCGCGCTGCCGTCGCTGAGCGCACCGGGCCACGCGTCGCTGATCGGCGCCATGGACGTGCGCGGCGCGCTGACTGCCGCGGTGCTGCCGAGCGTGCTGGCGCTGGTGATGACCGCGGTGTTCGACGCCACCGGCACCATCCGCGCCGTCGCCGGACAGGCCGGGCAACTCAATGCCGCCGGCCATATCCACAACGGCGGGCGCGCGCTGACCGCGGACTCGGTCAGCTCGATCTTCTCGGGCCTGTTCGGCGGCGCCCCGGCCGCGGCCTATATCGAATCGACCGTCGGCGTCGCCGCCGGCGCCAAGACCGGCCTGACCGCGGTGGTAGTGGGCCTGCTGTTCGTGGCGGTGATGTTCTTCTCGCCGCTGGCCGCGCTGGTGCCGTCGTACGCCACCGCGCCCGCGCTGATGTACGTCGGCCTGCTGATGCTGTCGAGCGTGAGCCGCCTGCACATGGACGACCTGGTCGATGCGCTGGCCGGCCTGGTCTGCGCCGTGTTCATCGTGCTGACCTGCAATATCGTCACCGGCATCATGCTCGGCTTCTGCACCCTGGTGGTGGGACGCATCGTGGCCGGCGAATGGCGCAAGCTCAATCCCGGCACCGTGGCGATCGCGGTGGTGCTGGCGGCGTTCTACGCCGGCGGCTGGGCGATCTGACACCACCCTGCATGACCGCGCGCCGGATGATGCCGGGGCGCTGACAACCAGATGTCTCCTCCACCGCGATCCAGGTGGATTTCAAGCCCGGGCTTCCTGCTTTCCCGGGCTGTTTTTTTTGGTGCCGGCCCGTCGCGATGGCGCGTTCACTGCGACGCCTGCATTGCCGCCATATCCATGTACACCAGCTCCCAGACATGGCCGTCCAGATCCTGGAAACCGTGGCCATACATAAAGCCCAGGTCCATTGGCGGCTTGTAGGTATTGCCGCCCGCCAGCACCGCGGCATTGACCATTTCATCGACGCGGGCCCGGCTTTCCATCGACAGGCAAACCAGCACTTCGGTGGCTTTGCGCGCATCGCAAATGTCATTGGGCGAGAAGCTGCGGAACTTGGCTTCAGTGAGCAGCATCACAAAAATGTTCTCGCCGACGATCATGCAGGTCGCGGTATCGTCGGTAAATTGCGGATTGAAGGAAAAGCCCAGCTGGGTAAAGAAGGCAATCGACTTGTGCAGGTCGCGCACGGGTAAATTGACAAAGATCTGCTGACTCATAGGGGGCTCCGGTAGTCGTGACGTGGCACTGCGCGGGGCGCAGACCAACAGTCTAGGCGCTAAAGCCGGGCCGCGCGCGTATTTCGATTGGCACTGAATGAGGGCAGGAAAATGGAAACCCGGCACAGCAAAACGACCATTGGCTGGGCCAATGTCGCGGCCATGGATGCGGCAATGGTTCCCGCATTGGGCGAGACAATGATGCCGACAAGCGCCCCGACAATCTGTCCGTGCAATCTGCGTTATTTTTTGTAAAATTTTTTCAGGTGCTCTGTCACCTGAATTTCTAGTACCATGCAGCGGCCTAATTGCAGAAAGGGGATATAAATGGCGACATACAGGCAACTCCTGGCTGAGAAGGAAGCGCTGGAAGCCAAGCTGAATGAAGTGCGCGCGACCGAAGTGGCGGGCGTGATCGATAAAATCCGCGAGCTGATGACCGAATATGGCCTGACCGCGGAAGACATCCTGCCCCGGCGCAAGCGCGGCCGTCCCGCCGGCAGCAGCGCGCGCAAGACTGCCGCCGCCCTGCCCCCGAAGTACATGGATCCCAAGACCGGCAAGACCTGGTCGGGCCGCGGCCGTGCGCCGGCCTGGCTGGGCAAGCGTCCGGAGCGCTTCCTGATCGAGCAGTAAACCCAGTCCTGCCGCCGGGGCTCAGCGGGCCGAACCAGTTGCCCGCTGCCCCGCCAACCCGTCCGCAGCCGGGGGGCCCGGACGGGTTTCACAACGCCTGGCAGACATAATCCTTTCGTAGCGCCCTGAAACCCTGCTGCGTCGGCTCGGCCGTCACGCGCGCGCCGCCGTCGGCCAGCGGCTGCAGGCGCAAGATCCGCGCCGAACACTGGCTGGCGGTCTCGTCCCGCTGGTAGCGGATCTCATACTGCGCGCCGGCCACCGGCACGAACGACACACCCGCGGCGCAGCGCATTTCGGGCAGCGGCGGCGCGGCTGCCGAGGTCACCGCCACATAGATGCGCCGGCCCGCCTCGACCAATCGTTCACGCGTGCGCGCCGCCGGCTCGGGCGAACGCCCGGCCATGTCGAGGCCCCGCTCCCTTCCCATCGCCGACAACTGCCTGCCCATCCCCGCCAGCACCAGCGGCCGGGCCAGATCCGGGCACCTGGCCGGATCGACGACGGTGAACGAGGTGTTTTCGTCGGTGCTGGTTACCAGCCGCACGCTGGCGGACGGCGCACCGGCAGGCACCCGGTATTGCGCCACGCAACCTGAAACCGCCACGGCGGCGGCAAGCATCGGCAACACGGCGAAGTGAGGCGGGAAGGCGAACGACCGGTCATGGCGCATGGCGGGGCAGGTTGAGTCGCGACGAAAGAGGGCCAGCAAAGGGATGGGCGGCGTTGATAGCACGATGCCGAAAAATGGGACATGAATGGGCCCCGATCCTGTAGCAAGCCAGCCGCCGGCAGCTGCGGAGAAGCGCACCCCGCCGTCAAACCGGCTCAGCATACCCGCTTCCGACGCCCGCCGGCAGCCGCACAAACCCATGTTGAAAACTCCGACGTGATATCCACAGAATCTGTGGATATCCTGCCCTGCCCTGTCCGAAAACCCCGGTCTGTGCGCCACCGCACCGGACTGCCCAAAATTTAAGCAACCGGTTGCAGCGGCCCGCCAGGCCAGCAGCGGCGCGGGCCTCCCTGTCGCCTGGCATTCAGCGATGCCGCCCCGAGCGTCCGTTAAGCTGCCTGGCACACACTTCCGGCCACCCCGCGCCCTTGAAGGGGCCATCGTCACCGCGTAATCTCTTTCGTACCGGGGGCTGCACGGGCGCATTTGCGCCACCTTGCCAGCCAGAAAACGACGATGCCACAACAAGAGCCTATCCAGGCCGGGCCGTTGCCTCGTGACCTGCTGCACGCGCTGCGTGAAGGCGGGTACGACGTATCGGCACTCGCGCCTGCCCCGGAATCCGACACCGACTCCGACCTCTGCGACCACCAACCCGCCGCGCATGCGGCCGACCCGCAACAGGCCATCCACCTGCTGCTGGCCGTCTATCACGCCACCGGCGACCCTGCCATCGGCTTGTGGCTGGGCAGCCGGATGCCGCCCGACCTGCTTGGCCTGGCCGGCCTGCCCGCGATGGCCGGCCCATCGCTGGGCACGGCCCTGCGGCGCATCGCGCGCTACCAGAAGCTGCTGGCCGGCGACCGCGTCGAGCTGCGCCGCCAGGGCGACGAAGCCTGGGTCTGCATCCGCCCGAGCGATCCCGAGGCGCCCGACAGCCGGCCGCGCATCGACATGGAGCTGTGCTCGCTGCTGGCCTTCGGCCGGCGCTTCACGCGCAAGCCACTGCATCCGCTGCGGGTCTCGCTGCGCATCGGCCGGCCCGCCTGGCACCTGCGCTATACCGAGGCCTTCGACTGCCCGGTGCGCTTTGGCGAGCCCGAAGACGCGATCGTGTTCGGCCGCCGCGACCTGGCGTTGCGGCTGATGGCGCGCGACCGCTC
>JABFVP010000647.1 GCA_013362725.1 Cupriavidus sp. | reverse complement strand
TGTTGCCACTTGGTGCGTGAGTGCGGCGGGATGCGCTGGCCCTCTCCCCCGCCCCTCTCCCGCAAGCGGGAGAGGGGCGACACCCGACAGCACCTGAGGGGCCGCCGGTTTGCTCCCCTCTCCCGCGCGCGGGAGAGGGGCCGGGGGAGAGGGCCGGCGCATCAACCTGCGTTGGTCGGCAAAATTTCCCGCACGGCAGCAGGCCACCCCGCCCCCGCATCGCCCTGCACCACCCACTGCTTCATCGCCTCGATATCCGGCGCCAGGTAGCGGTCGCCTTCGACAAAATCCACCCGCGCACGGATACGCGCCAGTTCCTGCTCCACCAGCGGCGACGACTTCAGCGGCCGGTGGAACTCGATGCCCTGCGCCGCGGCCATGGCCTCGATGCCGACCACCACCGCGGTGTTGGCCGCCATCTCGCCCAGCCGGCGCGCGCCGTAGGTGGCCATCGACACATGGTCTTCCTGGTTGGCCGAGGTCGGCAGGCTGTCGACGCTGGACGGATGCGCCAGCGACTTGTTCTCCGAGGCCAGCGCGGCCGCGGTCACCTGCGCGATCATGAAGCCCGAGTTCAACCCGCCGTCGCGCACCAGGAACGGCGGCAGGCCGGACAGGCCGGTATCGAGCAGCAGCGCCAGCCGGCGCTCGGAGATCGCGCCGATCTCGGCGATTGCCAGCGCGATGATGTCGGCGGCAAAGGCCACCGGCTCGGCGTGGAAATTGCCGCCAGAGACCAC
Source organism: Cupriavidus sp. (assembly GCA_013362725.1). Lineage (GTDB taxonomy): Bacteria > Pseudomonadota > Gammaproteobacteria > Burkholderiales > Burkholderiaceae > Cupriavidus. The sequence goes on along the minus strand of JABFVP010000647.1, from coordinate 5,157 downwards.
GTCGCCCTGCGCGGAGAACACCAGCGGGTTGTCCGACGCGGCATTGGCTTCGATCTGCAGGATGCGCGCGGCGTGCTGCAGGTTGTCCAGGCATGCGCCCATCACCTGCGGCTGACAGCGGATCGAATACGGGTCCTGCACGCGGCCGCAGGCCTTGTGCGAGTCGACGATCTCGCTGCCGTCCAGCATCGCGCGCACGGCGCCGGCCACGGCGATCTGGCCGGCCTGGCCGCGCGCCGCATGGATGCGCGCGTCAAACGGCTTGACCGAGCCCTTGATCGCCTCCAGCGACAGCGCGCCGGCGACCAGGCCCGCGGCAAACGCGTCTTCGGCGGCGAACAGCCCGGCCAGCGCCAGCGCGGTCGACACCTGGGTGCCATTGAGCAGCGCCAGGCCTTCCTTCGGGCCCAGCTCGAAAACCTTCAGGCCGGCATGCGCCAGGCCTTCGGCGGCCGGCACGCGCTTGCCGTCGAGCAGCACCTCGCCCACGCCGATCAGCGTGCACGACATATGCGCCAGCGGCGCCAGGTCGCCCGACGCGCCGACCGAACCCTTGGCCGGGATGCACGGCGTCACGCCGTGGTTGACCAGCGCCAGCAGGGCCTCGACCAGCTCCGGACGCACGCCCGAATGGCCGCGCGCCAGGCTGACCGCCTTGGTCGCCAGGATCAGCCGCACGGTGTCTTCGGCCAGGTCCGGGCCGGTGCCGACGCTGTGCGACAGCACCAGGTTGCGCTGCAACTGCGCCAGCTTGTCGTTGGGGATGCGCGTCTGCGCCAGCTTGCCGAAGCCGGTGTTGATGCCGTAGACCACGGCATCGGCGTCGATGATGTCCTGCACCGTGGCCTGCGCGGCGCGCACGCCGGCCCAGGCGGAATCGTCCATGGCCAGGCGCACTTCGCCGCGATAGATGCGGCGCAGGTCGGCCAGGGTGACTTGACCCGGCTGCAGGGTCAGCAGCGGACGGGAGGCTTGGTCATGTGGGCTGGCAGTCATTTGTATGTTCCTGTCTATACAGCTTAGGTAAAAATTTGAGATAGCAGGCGGATTCTTGTGGAATCAGCCGAATGCGGGGTTGCCGTCGGCGCGGAAGCGGCTGCCGAGGCGATAGCGGTTGCCCGGATGCAGGCAGCGCACGAAAGTCACCGGCACGCCGTTGGTCCAGGTGCGGCGCGTCAGCATCAGGCAGGCCTGCGTCGGCGGCATCTCCAGTTGCGCGGCCTGCTCCGGCGTCGCGGCAATGGCATCGACCACATGCTCGACCTGGTCGTAAGGCACGTGGCGCAGCAGGTATTCGCCGGGCTGGGTCGCGCTGAAATCCTGGGTGATGAAATCGGGCGCCACGCGCGGATTGACGTAGCGGTCTTCCAGCTGCACCGGCACGCCGTCCTCGCGGTGCACGCAGACGGAATGGAACACCGACTCGCCGGTGCGCAGCTCCAGCGCCGCGGCCACCTCGATCGATGCCGAGACCCGCTCCACCAGGATCACGTCGCAGGCGTAGTCATGCCCGCGCATGCGGATCTCGTCCTGCAGGTTGACCACCGACAGCAGCGTCGACTGCGGCTTGTGCTCGGCAACGAAGGTGCCCACGCCGGCCACGCGCACCACCCGGCCCTGCTCCTGCAGCTCGCGCAGCGCCCGGTTGACGGTCATGCGCGAGACCCCGAAGCGGTTCACCAGTTCCTGTTCCGACGGCACCCGGTCGCCCGGCTGCCACGCGCCGCTCTGGATCTGGCGGGCGATGTACTCCTTCACCTGCTGGTAGAGCGCGGTGGGAGAGGCAGTGGCGGAAGTCGGGGTGCCGGCGGCGTGGTTCATAAGGTCTTAGTGCTCGGCCGCGGCAATGGCCTCGGCGCGGATCTCCTCGGTCAGCCGCGCCTTGAGCGCGGAGAACTCCGGAGAAGTCTTGATCGTGTAATGGCGCGGATGCGGGAAATCGACCGCGATATCGCTCTTGATCCGACCCGGCCTGGCGGAAAACACCGCCACCCGGTTGGCCATGAAGATGGCCTCGTCGATATCGTGGGTCACGAATAATACCGTCTTGCGCGAAGCCTCCCAGATGCCCAGCAGCAGCTCCTGCATCAGCACCCGGGTCTGGTTGTCGAGCGCGCCGAAGGGTTCGTCGAGCAGCAGGATCTTGGGATCGTTGGCCAGCGCGCGCGCGATCGCGGTGCGCTGCTGCATGCCGCCCGACAGCTGCTTGGGGAAGTGATGCTCGAAGCCGCGCAGCCCCACGCGCTGGATAAAGAAGTCGCTGCGCTCCTTCTGCTCGGCCGCGCTCATGCCGCGCTCGCGCAGGCCGAAGCGCACGTTCTGCTCGATCGTCAGCCACGGGAACAGCGTGTACGACTGGAACACCATGCCGCGGTCCGCGCCGGGCGCGAACACCGGCTGGCCGTCGAGCAGCACGCGCCCGCTGGTTGGCGTATCCAGCCCCGCGACGATGCGCAGCAGCGTGGACTTGCCGCAGCCCGACGGGCCCAGGATGGTGACGAAGTCGTTGTCGCGCACTTCGAAGTCGACCGGCTGCAGCGCCAGCGTCTGGCCGCCGCGCGGGTTGGAGAAGGTCCGCGAGACCTGCTGGATGGACAGTGCGCTCATTGGATCGAACTCCACGGGAACAGGCGCTGGTTGGCGCGCTTGAAGACAAGGTCCGAGACCAGCCCGATGCAGCCGATCACGATGATGCCAAAGATGATCTGCCCGGTATTGAGCAGCGCCTGGCTGTCGGTGATCATGTGCCCGATGCCCGACGACGAGCCGATCAGCTCGGCCACGATCACGTAGGTCCAGGCCCAGCCCAGCACCAGCCGCAGGATCTCGGCGATTTCCGGCGCCGCGCCCGGGATCAGCACGCGCCGCACGATGCCGGCGCTGTTGGCGCCGAGCGTGTACGCGGCCTCGACCAGGTCCTTGCGCGCGCCGCCGACCGCCACCGCCACCATCAGCACGATCTGGAAGAACGAGCCGATGAAGATCACCAGCAGCTTCTGGGTCTCGCCGATGCCGGCCCACAGGATCAGCAGCGGGATGAAGGCCGACGCCGGCAGGTAGCGGCAGAACGAGACAAAGGGCTCGAAGAAGGCCTCGGCCGCCTTGTACGCGCCCATGAAGATGCCCAGCGGCACCGCCAGCACCGCCGCCAGCACGAAGCCGCCGACCACGCGCCACACCGTCATGCCGATGTCGCCGATGAAGTTGTACTCGGTGAACAGCGTCATGCCCTCCCTGGCCATCGTCATCGGGTCGGCCAGGAACGTGCGCGGCACCAGGCCGCCCAGCGTCACCACGGCCCACACGCCGAAGAACAGCACGAAGAAGGACAGGCCCAGCATCCAGCGGGTGTTGGGCGCCACCGGTACCAGCGGTGCCAGCCACGGATGGCGCCGGCGCTGCGGCGCTTCAGCGGCGGGGGCCGCCACGGCGGCGGCCGGGGCGGGTGAACCTATACGGGCTTGCGTCATGACGTCACGCCTCCTGAGAGCTGCCGGGTTACTTGAGGAAACGCGCGTCGTACAGCCTGGTCACGTCCGGCACCTGGCGGATCACGCCGATGTCGAGCAGCACCGCGGCGGCTTCCTTGCTGAAGCTGGCGAGCTCGCTCTCGAAGAATTTCTTGTTGGCCTCGCGGTCCTGCCAGCGCAGGTAGGCCGACGACTTGGCGAACTGCTCGCCGGTCTGCTTGACCGCCGCGCCCATGATGTCGTTGGCCTTGGCCGGCTCCTTGCGGATCATCTCGAGCGCCTCGAAGTAGCTGTCGACCAGCGCCTGCGCGGCCTTGGGATTGTCCTTGAGCCACTTGGGCGCGCAGCCCAGCGTGTCGGTCACCATCGGATAGTCGAGCGTGGTGGCCAGGATCTTGCCCTTGTCCGGGTTCTGGCGCACCGTTGACAGGTACGGCTCATACGTCATGGCGCCGTCGTTCTGGCCAGCGACGAAGGCCTGCGCCGCGGCCTGCGGCGACAGCGTGGTGGTCTTGACGTCCTTGAGCGACATGCCGTTCTTCCTGAGCATCCAGGCCAGGCCGAAGTACGGCGCGGTGCCCGGCGCATCGACGCCGATGGTCTTGCCCTTCAGGTCGGCAAAGCCCTTCACGTCGGCGCGCACGGCCAGGCCGTCGGCACCGTAGGACTTGTCGAGCTGCACGATCTGGGTGATGGGCACGCCATTGGCGTTCCAGGCCACATGGGTTTCCACGGTGGTGGCCGCGCACTGGATCGCACCGGAGGCCAGCGCCAGGTGGCGGTCCTTCTGCGGGATCATCTTGATGTCGACGTCGACGCCGTTCTTCTTGAAGATGCCGGCCTTGTCGGCCAGCGTCAGCGGCGCGAAGCCGGTCCAGCCGCTCATGCCCAGCGTCACCGGGGTGTTCTGCGCCTGCGCCGCGCCGGCCGCCAGGGCCGCGGCCAGCATCGCCACCTGCACTGCCACCTGACCGCGAAACCTGCCTGGATTCCTCATCTGTACGCTCCTTTGGTGTGTCCGTCCACGGCAGGCCATGCGTGTGGCCGTGCTCGTTTTCGGGCATTAAACAATGCCTGTATATACAAGTCAACGTAGGGCTTCCACCAAGCAACCAGGCGGATAATCGCCCTAAAGAGCGCATTCCATCGCGGAATTTGCGTCCAGGCGATGCACCGTCCTGGAACGGGGCGCGGACTGCCGGCACCAGTGAGGCGCGTGAAAAGTGTTGTTGTATAGACAGGGACCGAAAGACGCCGTGGGGCTGCAAGCCCCGTGCCAGCAGCACGGGGACCGCGACGCTGGAGCAGGAATCAGCCGAAGAAGTCGGCGACGGTGGGATAGCGCAGCCGCAGCCGCAGTTCGCGCTTGAGCCGGCGGTTGTCGAGCCGGCGCGACTCGCTCATGAAGCTCAGCAGGGTCTTGTCGATCACCTGGAGCGCCTCGCCACGCGTGATGCGCGGCGGGCGCGGCAGCCCGCGGCGCTCGGCGACGAGGTCGAAATAGTCCGCCATGCGCAGTTCGGTATCGTCGCTTGCGTGGACCACGCGCTGCGGGCGGCCGCGGAACAGCGCCGCCACCATGATGCGGGCGAGGTCGTCGGCATGGATGTGACTGGTGTAGACGTCGTCCTGCGGCACCAGTGCCGGCGTGCCGCGCCTGAGCCGGGCCAGCGGCAGGCGGTCCTCG
>JABFVP010000251.1 GCA_013362725.1 Cupriavidus sp. | reverse complement strand
GGAGCCGGCGGGGAAGTGGATGTCATCAACGGTAATGGCGTCAGGCTGCCAGCGGAATTCTTAAATCGATAAGTCTGGCTTTTTGCAGGCGAAGCGGTACCGGCAATCGCGTCCGGTGAAGCGGGGCCGGTGAAGCGGGGCCGGTGAAGCGGGGCCGGCATTCGGCTCCGGCTAATGGCTGGCTGGATGCGCCGGGCTGAACCAGTACGGCACCAGCGCGACGGCGATCAGCAGCGCTGCCGACAGGAAGATGGCCGCATAGGCGGACGGCGGCGGCCAGCCGCGCACATGGCCGGCATTGGCGATCAGACCGAAGGCCCATGAGGTCAGTGCCGAACCCAGGAACACGAAGGTGTTGAGCAGCCCCAGGCCGCGCCCGCGCTGCGACGGCGGGATCGGCCCACGGCCCTGCGCCATCACCAGCGGATGCAGCATGCCGATGGTCGACAGCAGCGCCATCATCGCCACTCCATAACCGATGCCGCGGTCCGGCCACAGCGACAGCAGCACGCCCCCGGCCATGGCCAGGCACGACCACCCGGCGATGGCCGCCTTGAGCGTGCTGCGCCGCACCAGCACCGGCAGCAGGAAGGCGGTGAGGAAGCCGGCCAGGCTCAGCAGCGTCAGCGCCACGCCGCGCGGCGCCGAGCCCAGGCTGAACACGTCGGCCAGGTAGGGCCCGCTCCAGGCATTGCGGAACGCGGTGCCGGCGGCCATTGCCACGCACAGCGGGATCAGCGTCCACAGCGGCGCCAGCTTCAGCAGCTGCAGGCTTTCCGACAGCATCGCCGGCCACGACGCGCTGCGGGCCTCGGCATGGCCCTGGTCGCGCACGCAGCGCCACACGCCATAGCAGGCTGCCACCATGCCCAGCGCCGACACCGCCATCGACGGCCGCCAGCCCACCAGCGAGATGGCCCAGCCCAGCGGCGCGGTCGCGCACAGCGAGCCGATCATGCCGGTGGCGTTGGAGCGGCTGACCACGCGGGTGTAGTCGCGTTCGGACAGCTGCTCCGAGGCGAAATGCAGCAGCCCCATGAACACCGGCGCGCACGCCAGCCCCAGGCCCACCTGCGCCAGCGTGGCCGCGCCGCCGTTGGGCGCCAGCACGAACAGGATCGACGACAGCGCGCCCACCGCCAGCAGCAGCGCGGTCGGACGGCCCACGCCATAGCGGTCGAAGGCGATGCCCACCGGGATCTGCGCCACGGCGAAGGCCAGGAAGAACGAAGACGACAGCGCGCCGAAGCCCGCCGGCGACAAGCCGAAGTCGTGCTGCAACTCGGGCGCCATCACCGCCAGGCATGAGCGGAAGAACTGGCTGAGCGCAAAGGCAAAGGTCAGCATGGCGATGCCGCGCATGGCATACGTCGCCGGGCTGCGCGCGGGCAGCGCGGCGGCGCTCGGAGGCGATCCGGAAGGGGGGATATTGCTGGGGGTCACGGCGTCAGTGGCGCTGTCTGTGCAGCGAGTGTAGAGCCTGCGCGCGTTGCCGGATCAACGGGTGGCCGGTGTTCGCCCAGATTGCGCGCCCAGATTGCGCGGGCGGGGAGTTGCGCCGCCGATTGTGTACTCCCTCTCCCGCTTGCGGGAGAGGGTTGGGGAGAGGGCGCGAGTTTCCACGAAGTCGAGGCCGTCGCGTTACGCAAGTGCCTGCCCTCTCCCCCGGCCCCTCTCCCGCAAGCGGGAGAGGGGAGCAAACCGCCGGTTCGCTAAGGCGATCAGCCTGGCAGCGCGTCGTACGTCAGCAGGAACACCTGCTCATCCCCGGCACTGACCGGCAGCCACACAATTTCCAGTCCCGGGAAGGCCGCTTCCACATTGGCATGTTCGTTGCCGATCTCCACCACCAGCACGCCGCCCGGGTTCAGCCGCGCCTTGGCCCCGGCGATGATCCGCCGCACCACGTCCATGCCGTCGTCGCCGCCGGCCAGCGCGATGCGCGGCTCGGCCAGGTATTCGGGCGGCAGCGCCTGCATCGAGGTTTCGTTGACGTAGGGCGGGTTGGTCAGGATCACGTCGTAGGTGGCGCCGTGCGGCAGCGGCGCGTACAGGTCACCCTGGTACAGCCGGATGCGGTCTTCCATCTTGTAGTCGGCCACATTGCGGTGCGCCACGGCGAGCGCGTCGGGCGAGATGTCGACCGCGTCGATCTTCGCGTTCGGCCAGACGTGCGCGGCCACGATCGGCAGGCAGCCGGAGCCGGTGCACAGCTCCAGCACCGGGCCGATGCTGTCGCTCTCGCCGACCCAGGGTTCCAGCCCTTCCTGCAGCAGTTCGCCGATAAAGCTGCGCGGCACGATCACGCGCGAATCGACGTAGAAGCGCAGGCCGTGCATATAGGCCTCGTGCGTGATGTAGGCGGCCGGCACGCGCTCGCTGACGCGGCGGTCGATCACCTTGAGCACGGCCTCGACTTCTTCCGGCAGCAGCCGCGCGTCGAGGAAGGGATCGAGCGTATCGAGCGGCAGGTTCAGCGTATGCAGCACCAGGTAGGCCGCCTCGTCATAGGCGTTGGCGCTGCCGTGGCCGAAGGACAGGCGCGCGGCGGTAAAGCGCGACACGGCCAGGCGCAGCAGGTCGCGCACGGTGCGCAGGGGAGAGGGCGTTGCCATGGATGGTATGTCTTTGCGAAAAATTCAGGCGATCAGGCGTTCCAGCACGCCGCGGTACACGTTCTTCAGCGGCTCGATAAAGCGCACTTCGACGTGCTCGTCGATCTTGTGGATGCTGGCGTTGGGCGGGCCGAACTCGATCACCTGCGGGCAGATCTTCGCGATGAAGCGGCCGTCGGAGGTGCCGCCCGTGGTCGACAGCTCGGTGTCGAAGCCGGTCTCGGCCCGGATCGCCGACGACAGCGCCTCGGACAGCTCGCCGCGCGGCGTCAGGAAGGGCTCGCCGCCCAGGGTCCAGTCGAGCGTGTAGTCGAGGCTGTGGCGGTCCAGGATGGCATGCACGCGCGCCTTCAGGCCCTCGGGCGTGCTGGCGGTCGAGAAGCGGAAATTGAAGTCGATGGTGACGTGGCCCGGGATCACGTTGGTGGCGCCGGTGCCGCCGTGGATGTTCGACATCTGCCAGCTGGTGGGCGGGAAGTACTCGTTGCCCTGGTCCCAGGTTTCGGCGGCCAGTTCGGCCAGCGCCGGCGCGGCGTCGTGGATGGGGTTGCGGCCCAGGTGCGGGTAGGCGATATGGCACTGGATGCCCTTCACCGTGAGCTTGCCCGAGAGCGAGCCGCGGCGGCCGTTCTTGACCATGTCGCCGAGCGCGTTGACCGAGGTCGGCTCGCCGATCACGCAGTAGTCCAGGCGCTCGCCGCGCGCGGCCAGTGCCTCGACCACCTTGATGGTGCCGTCGTGCGCGGGGCCTTCCTCGTCGCTGGTGATCAGGAAGGCGATCGAGCCGGCATGCGCGGGATGCGCCTTGACGAACTCTTCCACCGCCACCACGAAGCCGGCGATCGAGGTCTTCATGTCGGCGGCGCCGCGGCCGTACAGCTTGCCGTCGCGGTGGGTCGGCGCGAACGGGTCCGAATGCCACTGCTCCAGCGGCCCGGTCGGAACTACGTCGGTATGGCCGGCGAACACCAGCAGCTTGCCGTCCTTGCCCTGCGTGCCGCGCCTGACCGCCCACAGGTTGGTCACGCGGAAATCGTCGGGCCCGCTGACCAGCGCTTCGCAATCGAAGCCGATTGCCTTCAGGCGGGTTTCCAGGATGGCCGGGCAGCCTTCGTCGGCGGGCGGGACGGAGCGGCGGCGGATCAGGTCTTCGGTAAGGGCGAGGGTGGGGTTCATCGGACGGCGGAATCGGAAATCAGAACTGGCTGGCGTACTGGTCGGCGGAGAAGCCAACCATCACCTTGCCATCGTGGGCCAGCACCGGGCGCTTGATCAGCGACGGGCTTTGCTGCATCAGCGCGATCGCGCCGGCTTCTTGGTCGGCGCGGGCCTTGTCGGCATCGGACAGCGCGCGCCAGGTGGTGCCCTTGCGGTTGAGCAGCGTGGCCAGCGGCACGTGCCGCAGCCAGCCGCGCAGCATGGCCTCGTCCACGCCCTGCTTCTTGAAGTCGTGGAAGGTGTAGGCGACGCCGTTGGCATCCAGCCAGGTGCGGGCCTTCTTGACGGTATCGCAGTTGGGAATGCCGTAGAGCAGGACGGTCATGGCAAGTCTTGATGGAATTCGATGGAGAAGCCGGCGGCTTCAGCGCAACAGCAGATTCAGCGCGATCACCAGCCCGCCCAGGCCCAGCGCCACGCCGCCCATCGCCACCGCCGTCATCAGGCGCAGGCGCCGGTCCAGCCGGGCGGCTTCCTTGCGCAGCGCATCGATGGTGATGGCATGCTGCTCGGCCAGCAGCTTGACCGCCTCGGCCTGCTGCACGACCGCGGCTTCCAGTTCGGCGATGCGCGCCGCGGGATCACGCGCGTCAGCCACCGCGCCTTCGGGCGTGCCGTCCTTGCGCTTGTTCTTCTTCAGTTTCTCGAGGGTCTTGTTGGCCTGCTCGAGAATGGTGGGCAGCAGGGAAAGCACGGTACTGACGGTGGTGGGATCCAGGGCCATGAGTCGCTTGCGGAGGGAGGGCATGTTCAGCCAGGCCAGGCGGTGACGACGGTAAAGCTGCCCCGGAGCCCGGCCCCGGGGCGGCGCGGCCCATGCGGCCGCGATGGGCGATCAGTCGCCGCGCAGCAGGTCGTTCAGGCTGGTCTTGGCGCGGGTCTGCGCGTCGACCTTCTTCACGATCACGGCGCAGTACAGGCTGTACTTGCCGTCCTTGGACGGCAGGTTGCCCGCCACCACCACCGACCCTGCCGGCACGCGGCCATAGTGGATCTCGCCGGTTTCGCGGTCGTAGATCTTGGTCGACTGGCCCAGGTACACGCCCATCGAGATCACCGAGTTTTCCTCGACGATCACGCCTTCCACGACTTCCGAACGGGCGCCGATAAAGCAGTTGTCTTCGATGATCACCGGGTTGGCCTGCAGCGGCTCCAGCACGCCGCCGATGCCCACGCCGCCCGACAGGTGCACGTTCTTGCCGATCTGCGCGCACGAACCGACCGTGGCCCAGGTATCGACCATGGTGCCTTCATCGACATAGGCGCCGATGTTGACGTACGACGGCATCAGCACGGCGTTCTTCGCAATGAACGAACCGCGGCGGGCCACGGCGGGCGGCACCACGCGGAAGCCGGCGCGGGCGAAGTCGTCGCCGCTCCAGTTGGCGAACTTGGTCGGCACCTTGTCGTAGAACTGGGCAAAGCCGCCGGCGCTCATCGGCGCGTTGTCTTCCAGGCGGAACGACAGCAGCACGGCCTTCTTGACCCACTGGTTGACGATCCAGTCCTTGCCTTGCTTCTCGGCCACGCGCAGCGTGCCGGCATCGAGCTGGCCGATGACGTTGGCGACGGCCTCGCGGATGTCGTTGGGAGCGGACTTCGGCGACAGGCTGGTGCGGTCTTCCCAGGCCTGGTCGATCAGGGCTTGCAGAGCTTGCGTCATGTTAGGTTTCTCAGGTGGTGAATGTTGATATTTTGCCAATTGTGTTCTCCCTCTCCCCTCAGGGGGAGAGGGTCGGGGAGAGGGGTGGTCTAGCAAGGCATCACGCTTGCAGAACCGCCTGCCCTCTCCCCCGGCCCCTCTCCCGCTTGCGGGAGAGGGGAGCAAACCGGCGGCCGGGAGAAGCCTCAGCCCAGTCCCTTGCAGAATTCCACGATCCGCCGCGCCCCCTCCACGCATTCCTCCGGCGTCGCCACCAGCGCCATGCGCACGCGGTTGGCGCCGGGGTTGATGCCGTCGGCCTCGCGCGCCAGGTAGCTGCCGGGCAGCACGGTCACGTTCTGCTCGGCCAGCAGCCGCGCGGCGAATTCGGTATCGGACAGGCCGGTGCGCGAGACATCGGCCCAC
>JABFVP010000649.1 GCA_013362725.1 Cupriavidus sp. | reverse complement strand
GCTGGCTGGTCAGCGTGACGCGGCCGCCCATGGCGGTGGCCAGGTGCCGGCAGATCGCCAGTCCCAGCCCGGTGCCGCCGGCATGGGTGCGCGCCGAGCCGTGCACCTGCTCGAACGGCTGGAACAGCCGGGCCTGGGCCTCGAAGGGAATGCCGACGCCGGTGTCGGAGACCGTCATCACGACTTGCTGGACGTCACCGCAGGGCGCCTGGGCGTCCAGGCGGATGTGGATCGTGCCGCCGTCGGTAAAGCGCACCGCATTGGACACCAGGTTGGCCAGGATCTGGCGCAAGCGCAGCGCGTCGACCAGATGCAGCGGCGCCAGCGCGGTGCTGACACCTCTGGTAAGGGGCAGGCCCTTTTGCGCGGCCACGGGTCCGAAGATCAGCAGGGTGTCGTCGACCAGCGCTGACAGCGACGCGGGCGCCGGATGGATGCTGAACTTGCCCGCCTCCAGCTTGGACAGGTCGAGGAGGTCGTCGATCAGCGCCAGCAGTCCCAGTGCCGACTTGTGCGCGGTGACCAGCTGTAGCCGGTGCTCGTCCGGCAGCTGGCTTTGCGCCAGCGTCAGCTCGAGCATGCCGGTGATGGCATTCATCGGCGTGCGGATCTCATGGCTGACCGATGCCAGGAACGCGGACTTGGCGCGGTTGGCGGCTTCGGCCTCGGTCTTGGCCTGGGCCAGCTCGGCCAGCATCTGGTGGCGCTCGGTCAGGTCGACGCAGCCGCCGGCCAGGCCAATGACGGTGCCGTCGGCGCCGCGCAGCGGCGTCAGCCAGTTCAGCACATGCAGGGTGCGGCCGCCCAGGCGCAGGCATCGGTCCGCGCACAGCGGCGCGCCGTCTTCGATGACGTGGCGGTAGTCGTGGGCCAGTTCCGCCATGTCGACGGCAAGGGGGTGGGACGCGTGCAGGGCGTCAAGCGGCTGCCCCACCAGGGTGCCGCGGCTGGCGCCCAGCAATTCCTCATAGCTGCGGTTGCAGGCGACGAGCTGCAGACGGGCATCGCGCAGATAGACCGGCTGCGGAATGCCATCGAGCAGCGCGGTCTGGATCGCGACGTGGTCCTTCAGGGCGGTTTCCGCGGCCCGGCGTCGGCGCACCTCGCGGTACAGCGCGAAGATCCACGCCAGCAGGCATGGTGTGAGGACGCAGAGCACCCCGGTGGACCAGCCCAGCAGTTGCGCATGCAAATGCGCCGCTGGCGCGGACGCCGGCACGGTCGCTCCCGGCGCCGCGATCACCGCGCCATGCGACAGGCCGATGGCCACGGCCACGGCCATGGCGCACGCGAATCGCCGCGCACGCGCGCTCCGGACGCCTCGGGTCGGGGGCCGGGCGGGTCGGGTGGAATCGACAGCAGCACGAAGCGGGCGCGTGGTGACGGATGGCGAAACAGAAGAGAGCGGACGGAACGGCAAGCGGGTCGGCGAGGTCGGTGAAGTGTTTTCACTCTAGGGGCGCTGGTCCGCCATCTCATTAGGACGAATCTGAAATTGATACGGAAATTTCGAAATCGCGGGCACTTTGCCGTCGGCTGCGCCACATATAGAACACAATCAGGCCCCGCTTGCGGCGCGACGGGAAGCATGTCAGTGGCACTGCAATGCCGGCACGTTTGCGGTGCATCACATGCACGGCGCCGCCGCCATGGCAAGCGTGGCCTTTCGGAAGAAACCACCTGTGCCTCAGAAATTTCTGGTTTCGTGAGGCGCAAAGGCTTAGCACAATGATGTGCCCGCTCGCGCGGGAAACGCGATGTCTGCAACGGAGTACAGCTTGACCACAATCCTGATCGTCGATGACCATCCACCCGTGCGCGCCGTCCTCAAGACGCATTTTTCCCAGGTGCTGGGCGTCACCCACGTGCTCGAGGCCGACAATGGCCAGGCGGCCATCGAGATCGTGCGGCAATACATGCCGGACGTGGTCATCCTGGATCTGGATATTCCCAAGATCAACGGGCTGGACGTGATTCCTCGCCTCAAGGCCAGCCATCCCACGGTGCGCATCCTGGTGATCTCGGGCCAGGACCAGAACGCCTTCGCGCCCCGCGCGCGCCATGCCGGCGCGCATGGCTTTGTCAGCAAGACGCAGGAGCTGGCCGAAATCGTGCGGTGCACGGAGTCGGTGCTGGCGGGCTATACGGTGATGCCGGAGATCGACCACGGCAAATCCGGGCTTGCTGACGAAGCCGAGCGCCTGGCCTCGCTGTCGGACAAGGAACTGGTGGTCATGCAGATGCTGGCCAAGGGCATGTCGAACAAGGAAATCGGGCAGGTCTTGTTTATTTCCAACAAGACCGTCAGCACGCACAAGACCAGGGTGATGGAAAAACTGGGCGCGAAATCGATTGTCGATGTCATCGATTTTGCGCGGCGCCACCATATTGCGGTGGGATAGCGGTGGACGCGGCCGAAGCGCAGTCCTGCCCCAGGGCCTTGCTGCTGACACCCGCCGGCGACCCGGGCTGGCTGGCGGATACCGCCCGGATCCTGCGTGACCTCGGCTTTGTGGTGCGCACCAACGTGCGCGCGCCAGAGGCGGATATGGCCGCCGAGCTCGAACTGGTGATGGCGAGTGCCGCTGCCGGGGTGCCTTCCTCGCTGATGCACGCATGGCGCGCCCGCGGCGCGGTTTGCGCCGTGGTGTTGCCGCCGGGCGCGGTGCCGGCGGCTGGCGCGGACGCCGGCGTGGCCACTCTGCGCGCGCCGGTCACCGAAGCGACGTTGCTCGCCATGCTGGCCCGCCAGCACTACGTGGCGCTGTCCGCGCGCGAGGCCGCTGGCATCGCCGGGGCCATTGCCGCGCAGACTTTCGGCAATCCGGTGTTCGCCAAGGAACTGCTGCAGGCGCTGGTGACCTCGACCCGCGACGACCTGGCGCAACTGCGCCGGGCCGGGTCGGACCTGGGGGCAGTGCGGGGCGTCGCGCACCGGCTCAAGGCCTCCGCCCACTATGTCGGCTGCCATGCGCTGCGGCTGATGGCGCAGCGGCTGGAGCATGCCGCCCGCGATGGCGATGCGGCCACGGCCGCGGCGCTGGCAGCGATCGTGGCGCCAACGGCCGCACGGCTGCTCGCGCTGCTGGCCAGACTGCCCGCCGCAAATGATTCCGATAATGCCACGCGTAAATTGCACAGCGGGAATACACCGAATTGGCGCGATCCCGGCGCTTGATTATTCTGGTGCCTTGAATGAAAACAAGGCGTGCATTGTTGATTATCGGGAATAAATCCCGCCGGTTTATTTTGTTCGGGACTGGTTGAAGGCCGGATGCTGCCAGGCCTTTGCCGGCCGTGGCTTCAGGCATTTACGGGGAGGAGGACAGGCATGGCCCATATCATGGCGTCAATGCCCGATTCGGCGGTCTATTTCCACCTGGCCGTGGTGGCGCTGTTGTTGCTGGGGCTGGCCGCGTTCCGCGCGAGGGCTTATGTCATGGCATCGCCGCATGGGCGTCCGGCGCGTGCCAGGCGCATGCTGCTGGTCAGCGCCGGCCGTGTGCTGGCGGTCGGCGCGATCTGGACTGCCATCGTCTACGGCCACGGCGTTACCGAGCGCGCCGGCGCGCACAACTGCCGCCGCGTGCCGGCCGTCGATGCCGCGGCCCGCTACGCCGCCGAATACTGCTACCTGGGCGGCGAGCGCATCTTGTTGCGGATCTACGGCGCCGAACGCGACCGGGTGCTGGCCCATCGCACCTTCACCAGTACCGGTCCGGTGCGGCTCAGCTGGGACGGGCAGGCCGTGGTGTTCGACCCGGCTGCGCCAGGCCGCAAGGGCCGACTGGCATTGCCGCCCGCGTTGCACGAGCGGCTGTTGGCGCGGCTGCCCTGAGCGTGGCTGCCCTGAGCGTGGCTGCCTTGAGAAGCGCGTGTCAGCGCGCGGGCCAGCACGCTAGCGCGGCTGGGCCAGCATCCGGTCCAGTACCGCATCCAGGCCGTCGGGCCGCGGCAGCTGTGCGATCAGCCAGCGCACGGCCTCGGACAGTTGCTGCGCATCGTAGTCCGGCGCGAAGCTGTGCAAGGTGGCGCCGTGCAGGAAACAGCGCAGCGCCAGCCATTCCGGCCGGGGCGGTGCGTCCGGCGGCTGGCCGAACAGCCGCTGCGGCACCGCCGCCAGCGGTTCGTGCACGGCGCGGGCAAGACGGATGTCGCCGCGCGTTGCCATCCACACCTCCAGGATCGCCAGCGAGGCATGCCGTTGCGGCCGGTTTGCCAGCACATGCAGCATCAGGTGCATGCGCAGTGACGGGCCCAGCGGCCCGAGTGCCGCCAGCCGGTCGGCCTCACGATCCAGCAGCGACTTCAGCATGGCCGGCAGCAGGTCGTAGCGCCCTTCCGGAAAATGATGGCGCAGCGAGCCGCGGCTGGTGCCTGCCAGCTCGCACACGCGCGCCTCGGAAAAGGCCGCGTAGCCTTGCTCGATGAGCAGGCTCGCGGCGGCGTCGATGAGGGACTGGCGGGTACTGGCGCTGCGTTCGGCTTGGCTGGGCATGGGCCGGATTGTAGCAACGGCGCCGGGATGGCTTGCCGTCACCGCGATACCGCGGGGCTTCGATCCGGCCTGAAAATGCAGGGCCGTGCGCTGCATTTGGGGCGGCGCGCAGGCGCTTCAGTGTGGCGCTGCCGCCGGAATGTCGGCACTGCAGCTCGGTGCCGTTTCGTCGTGCGAATGCGGGGCGAGGGCGCCGGGGATGCGCGGGATGTCGAGGCCGTTGCCGCGCAGCCACTCGGCCGTGGTGGCCGCGGCGCGATCGATCAGTTCGCCGCAGCGGGAGTAGTCGTAGGGCGAGATATCGAGCGGGCACAGCGGCGGCACCACGCTGATCTGCGCCTGGCTGGCGAAGTGCTGCAGGTCGTGCACCAGCTGGCGCGCCACCAGCAGCGAGAGCGCGTTGAACGCATGCTCGAGCGCGCCGCGCGGCGGGCGGCGCTCGGCGCAGGTAAAGCCCGCCGGCAGCACGATCACGCGGGTGGCGCCCAGGCGGATCGCGGTGGACACCGGCGTATTGTTGGCCACGCCGCCGTCGATGAGGGTGCGGCCCCCGA
Source organism: Cupriavidus sp. (assembly GCA_013362725.1). Classification (GTDB taxonomy): domain Bacteria; phylum Pseudomonadota; class Gammaproteobacteria; order Burkholderiales; family Burkholderiaceae; genus Cupriavidus. The sequence continues at coordinate 871 of JABFVP010000649.1, read as the reverse complement.
ACTGCACCGGCGGAAAGACGCCAGGGATGGCGGCGCTGGCCAGCACCGCTTCGACGATGCTGCCACTGGACAACACCACTTCGTCGCCGCTCTGCATGTCGGTCGCCACCACGTGCAGCGGCAGTTCGGCGGCCTCCAGGGTGCGTGGCCCGAAATGCCGAGCCAGCAGGGTGCGCAAACCCGTCGCCTCGACCAGGTGGCCGCGGCTGCCGCCGAACATGTTCCAGACACTGCGCCAGCTCCACGGCAGGATGTCGGTGCGCCGGATCGCGCGCCAGAGTTCGTCGAGTCGCCGCGCGCCCGCCAAGCCCGGGTGGCAGGCAAAGTAGGCGCCGTTGATGGCGCCGGCCGACGCGCCGATCACGATGTCCGGCGTCACGCCCCAGGCCGCCAGTTCACGCAGCATTCCCACCTGGATCGCACCCAGGCTTCCGCCGCCGGCGAATACAAAGGCTGTCTTGTCCATGGCTGCGGCGGTCTCCCCCTGGCTTGTCGGCGTCCTGTGCAAAAGGATAGGCGACGTACCGGCCATCCGACAGTTCGGCCTGCCGCCGAGACGGGGGCGTTCTTTTGCGCTATAGCGCAATTAACCGCCATGAATTTACCCCGCCCGTTGACGTGGGCCAGCAAGGGCGGAAACTTTCGTCGGGGTGGTGGGTGGCCGAGGATCAGCCGAGAAACTCGTCCGCGGAGATGCCTAGCTGCGCGGCCATATGTTCGACCAGGCCCTGCAGCCTTGCCACTTTTTCGGTTAGCGCCTGCTGCTCGGCGCGCAGCTGTTCCAGCTCCGCCGACGGTGCGGCGTCGCCGTCGGCGCCACGCCCGCTGTCTTCGGCGGCCGCCGCGGCGCTGGCTTCGCCGCTAAGCAGAT
>JABFVP010000193.1 GCA_013362725.1 Cupriavidus sp. | reverse complement strand
TTCAATACGCTCGAAGAACCCGGCGACGCGCTGACGCTCGATATCCGCCAGTCACCCGAAGCGTTGGTGGACACCATCCTGCAGGCCGCGATGCGGCAGGGCGCGGGCGCGCCGCGCTGACCTTCCGCCAACGTGCCCGCGGAGGGGCACGGTCCGGGGCCAGCTTCCCGCTTTTCCGATGGTTCGTAAAAACGGCCCCCGGCCTCGCCGGCGGCCGTTTTTGCGTGCGCTGGCAGGCATCTTGCTAGCCTGGTTGCGGTGCCGGTGCGGCGCGGTAGCGGCCGCACCGGCGGCCCGCCGAGCCACCTTGCGGCTTTCGCCGGCACGGATATGCTGGAAGGGCCAGTGACTCGACGACATCACCGTGGCTGGCGCCAACCGGCGCCCGCGCGCGGCAGGGCAGGACAGCCAGGGCAACCAGGGCAGCCGACAGCGGCGCCCGCGACATGGAGGAGCGGCCATCATGGCGGCGCGGTACTTCGACGAGATGCTGGACTGGCGCGAGGACAATGCGCCGGCGCTGATCCACGCAGGCCAGGCCTTGCCTGAAGGGGCGGTACGCCCGCACTACCGGCATTTCGCCGAATGGCTGGCGCGCCAGACCGAAAGCACCATGGCCAACAAGCGCGCCGAGGCCGACCTGGTGTTCCGGCGCGTGGGCATCACCTTTGCCGTCTACGGCGACAAGGACGAAGCCAACAGCGGCACCGAGCGCACCATCCCGTTCGACGTGGTCCCGCGCATTTTTCCAGCGAGCGAATGGGCACTGCTGGAAAAGGGCCTGCGTCAGCGCGTGGCCGCGCTGAACCGCTTCATCCACGACATCTACCACGGCCAGGACATCATCCGCGCCGGCGTGATCCCGCCCGACCAGATCTACAACAACGCCCAGTACCGGCCCGAGATGCTCGGTGTCAGCGTGCCGCACGACGTTTATGCGCACGTGGCCGGCATCGACGTGGTCCGAGCCGGCGCGGGCGAGTTCTACGTGCTGGAAGACAACCTGCGCGTACCGTCGGGCGTGTCGTACATGCTCGAGAACCGCAAGATGATGATGCGCCTGTTCCCGGACCTGTTCGCGCGCAACCGCGTGGCGCCGGTGGCGCACTATCCCGACCTGCTGCTCGACATGCTGCGCGGGGTCTCGCCGCAGGCCATCGCCGATCCCACCGTGGTGGTGCTGACGCCGGGCATGTACAACTCGGCGTACTTCGAGCACGCCTTCCTGGCGCAGCAGATGGGGGTGGAGCTGGTCGAGGGCAGCGACCTCTTCGTCGAGGACAACCACCTGTTCATGCGCACCACGCAGGGCCCGCAGCGCATCGACGTGATCTACCGGCGCGTCGACGACGACTTCCTCGATCCGCTTGCGTTCCGCCCCGATTCCGCACTGGGCGCCGCCGGGCTGCTGTCGGTCTACCGTGCCGGCAACGTGACCATCTGCAATGCCATCGGCACCGGCGTCGCCGACGACAAGTCGATCTACCCGTATGTGCCCGACATGATCCGCTTCTACCTGGGCGAAGAGGCCATCCTCAGCAACGTGCCGACCTATATGTGCCGGCGCGCCGACGACCTGCAGTACGTGCTGGACCATATGTCCGAACTGGTGGTCAAGGAAACCCATGGCGCCGGCGGCTACGGCATGCTGGTCGGGCCGGCGGCGACGCGCGCCGAGCTCGATGCCTTCCGCGAGGTGGTCCGCTCCAGGCCCGAGCAGTACATCGCGCAGCCCACGCTGGCGCTGTCGACCTGCCCTACCTATGTAGAGGCCGGCATCGCGCCGCGCCATATCGACCTGCGCCCGTTCGTGCTGTCGGGCAAGGAGGTGCGCATGGTGCCGGGCGGACTGACGCGCGTGGCGCTGCGCGAGGGCTCGCTGGTGGTGAATTCCTCGCAGGGCGGGGGCACCAAGGATACCTGGGTGCTGGAACGATGAACGCCGATTCGGGAGAGCCCGCATGCTGAGCCGCACCGCCGACCACCTGTTCTGGATGGCCCGCTACACCGAGCGCGCGGAGAACACCGCGCGCATGCTCGACGTCAACTACCAGACCTCGCTGCTGCCGCAATCGGCCGAAGTGGCCGAGCAGGGCTGGTGGGCCATGCTCGATATCTCGGAGCTGACCGAGGTGTTCGACCACAAGTACGGCCTGCTGTCGCGCGACGACGTGATCGACTTCATGGTGCGCGACATGACCAATGCCTCGTCGATCATGAGTTGCCTGCGTGCGGCGCGCGAGAACGCGCGCGCGGTGCGCGGCTCGCTCACCACCGAGGTCTGGGAGACCGTCAACACCACCTGGCTGGAGGTGCAGCGACTGATTGCCGACGGCGTGCTGAAGGAAGACCCGGCGCGCTTCTTCGAATGGGTCAAGTTCCGCTCGCACCTGGCGCGCGGAGTCCAGTTCGGCACCATGCTCAAGGACGATGCCTTTCATTTCATGCGGCTGGGCACCTTCCTGGAGCGCGCCGACAATACCGCGCGCATTCTCGACGTCAAGTTCCAGGCGTCCAACGGCCGGGAGGGCGAGGAGCCCGAGGCCAATCCCGGCCAGGGCGCCCACAACGATTTCTACCACTGGGCGGCGATCCTGCGCTCGGTGTCGGGCTTCGAGGTCTACCGCAAGGTCTATCGCGCGGTGATCACGCCGCAGCGCGTGGCCGAACTGCTGATCCTGCGCCCGGACATGCCGCGTTCGCTGGTATCGAGCATGGACGAGGTGGTGGCGATCCTGCATACGGTGCGCAACCAGCATTCGGCGGAAACCGAGCGGCAGGCTGGTAAACTCCACGCCGACCTGAAGTACGCACGCATCGACGATATCTTTGCTGTCGGCCTGCATGCGTACCTGACCAGCTTCCTGGAGCGCATCGGCGATCTCGGCAATGGCATCAGCCGGGATTTCCTGGTGCCGCTGCAGGCGGCCTGAGCCGGGCCGCCGGCCGCGCCCCGTGCCCCGCCGCGCCCTGATACCGTGAAATACAAGATCCACCACCATACCGTCTACCGCTACACCGAACCGGTGCGGCGCAGCGTGCACGAAGTGCGGCTGCAGCCGCGCTCGGGTCCGCTGCAGACCGTTGATCACTGGCAGCTGTCGACGCCGGGCCACCCCTCGGCGGCGCGCGACGGCTTCGGCAACATCGTGCACAACTTCACGGTGGCCGGGCCCGCCAGCACCATCGCCATCGAAGCCAGCGGCGAGGTCGAAGTGCTGCCGCCGCACGGCGAACTCGACCGCGACGGCCACCATGCGTTCTGCGACGCGCCGCCGGATGGCGAAGCGCGGGTGTCGCCGCTGTATTTCCTCGGCAGCACGCCGCTGACCACGGCGCCGGCGCCGATGCGGGCATTTGCGGCGCCGTTCCTGGCGGCGGGGCACGACATCGATGCGCTGCTGGCGCTGGCCCGCGGCATTGGCGAGCGCGTGCGCTACAAGCCCAACACCACCGATGTCGGCACTTCGGCCGCCGAAGCCTTCGCCCTCGGCAGCGGAGTGTGCCAGGACCAGGCGCAGGTGATGGTGGCGGCGTGCCGGGCGCTGGGCATTCCGGCGCGCTATGTCAGCGGGTATTTCTACGACCCGGCCGCCACCGAACTGGCCAGCCATGCCTGGGCTGACGTGTGCCTGGACCCGGCCGGCGAGATCTGGTGCAGCATCGATGTCACGCACGGCTGCCTGACCGACGAGCGCCATATCCGGCTGGCGGTGGGGCGCGATTACGCGTCGGCGGCACCAGTGCGGGGCATTCTGGACGGCGGCGCCGGCGAGACCCTGGAAGTTAATGTAACCATCACGCCACTTTCTACCTGATTAGGTGCTTGCTTCCAGACGCGGCGCCGTGCCGGTGCACGGGCGCTAGAATCCAGAGTGATGCAGGCCACTGCCGGCCGGGGCCGGCCGCCACCCAGAACACCAAGACAAACCATGACGTATTGTGTAGCCATGCGGCTGGATGCCGGCCTGGTATTCCTGTCCGACTCCCGCACCAATGCCGGGGTAGACGCCATCTCCACCGCGCGCAAGATGACGGTGTTCGAGGAGCCCGGCGACCGGGTGATGGTGCTGATGACCGCCGGCAACCTGGCGATCAGCCAGTCGGTGCGCCAGATCCTGATCGAGGACCATGACGAGAAGCGCTCGCTGTGGACCGCGCGCGACATGTTCGAGGCCGCCTCGATCGTCGGCGAGGCGGTGCGCCAGGTGCACCGGCGCGACGCCCACGCGCTGCGCGACGCCGGCATCGAGTTCAATGTCAGCCTGATCTTCGGCGGCCAGGTGCGCGGCGAGCGGGTGCGGCTGTTCAATGTCTACGCCGCCGGCAATTTCGTCGAGGCCACGCCCGAGAACTGCTACTTCCAGATCGGCGAGGCCAAGTACGGCAAGCCCATCGTCGACCGGGTCGTGCATCCGTCGCTGCCGCTGGCCGAAGGGGCCAAGTGCGCGCTGATCTCGATGGATTCGACGCTGAAGTCGAATATCTCGGTGGGGCTGCCGCTGGACCTGCTGGTCTATGAAGGCGATTCGCTGCAGGTGGACCACTTCGTCAATATCGACGAGCGCAACGCCTACTTCCGCATGATCCGCGACACCTGGGGCCATCGCCTGCGCCAGGTCTTCGGCGAGATCCACAACCCCGAATGGGATCCGGCCGCGCCCGCGGAATTCTCGCTGGCGCGCTCCGGCGAGGCCGACCGCTGGGCCCAGCCGGTGCGGGCCAGGCGCGTGCTTCCGCGCAAGCCGGACTGAGGAGCGGCAGGCATGCGCGAGATCATCCATTTTTCCCACGCCAACGGCTTCCCGGTGACCACCTACCGCAAGCTGTTCGGCGAACTCGACGGCGAGTTCGAGTTCCGCGCCGTGGACCGCTACGGCCACAAGCCTGAGTTCCCGGTGACGCGCGGCTGGCCGCACCTGGTGGAAGAGCTGCTGGGCGATATCGACCGCCAGTACCGCCAGCCGGTGTGGCTGGTGGGCCATTCGCTGGGCGGTTTCCTGTCGCTGATGGCGGCGCTGCGCCGCCCGGAGCGCGTGCGCGGCGTGGTCATGCTGGATTCGCCGATCATCGCCGGCTGGCGCGCTTCGCTGCTGAAGACCGCCCAGATGCTGGGCATCGATGAAAAGCCGGGGCCGGCGGCGGTGACCAAAAACCGGCGCACGCACTGGCCCGATGCCGAGGCGGTGTGGCAACACTTCCGCGCCAAGCCCAACTTCGCGGTGTGGGACCAGGAAGTGCTGCGCGACTACGCCATCCACGGGACCGAGCCCACCGGCAAGGACAGCGAGCGCCGGCTGCGCTTCAACCGCGAGGTCGAATACTGGATCTACCGCACGCTGCCGACCGGCCTCGGGCGCAAGGTCGCGCGCGGCGCGCCGGTGCCGGTCGGCTTCGTTGCCGGCACGCGCTCGCGCGAGGTGCGGCAGTGCGGCCTGGGTGCGACGCGGCGGCTGGTCGGGCCCAACCTGCGCTTTATCGAGGGCGGGCACCTGTACCCGATGGAACGGCCGCAGCAGACCGCGCAACTGGTGCGCGAACTGATCGGTGCAATGCGCGAGCAGGGGCGCTGAGCGGGTGTGCGGCGCATGCGCCGCAACGGGCCGCGCGGCGCGCCGGAGGCGGGCTGCTGTCACAATTTCCGGGTCGGCGGGGAACGGGCTCTCATGTATAATCCCGATTTCCCCGGCAAGCTCGGTTTATGACCAAATTCGTCTTCGTCACCGGTGGCGTCGTCTCTTCTCTCGGCAAGGGCATCGCTGCTGCCTCGCTCGCGGCCATTCTTGAGTCGCGCGGCCTCAAAGTCACCCTCCTCAAGCTCGATCCCTACATCAACGTCGATCCCGGCACGATGAGCCCTTTCCAGCATGGCGAGGTGTTTGTCACGGAAGACGGTGCGGAAACCGACCTCGATCTCGTCCACT
>JABFVP010000329.1 GCA_013362725.1 Cupriavidus sp. | reverse complement strand
GTACCCCGGCGGCAGCGCGGCGTTGGGTGTCACCGTGACGTCGTAGCGCGTGGCCAGCCCGGCGGGCACCGACATGCCGAGCGCGCCGAGGCTGGCGGCATAGGCGCGGTTGTCGACCAGGAAGCGCTCCTGCGCGTTCGCGACCTCGAGCATGAAGGACTCGATCGCGGCGCGGTTGGAGCGCACGACATAACGGCTGTAGTTGGGAATGGCGACGGCGGCAAGAATGGCGATGACCGCCACGGTGATCATCACTTCGATCAGCGTGAAGCCATGCGGCGGCCTGCCCCGGCATCGCATGCCGGCAGCCCCCTGAGTCCCGCCAGCCCGGATTCCTGCGTAGGATCCGACCCCCGGGATGACCCTGAATATGACCCGAAACGGCGGGTTGACCCTCCCGCCGTGTCGCACTGCCGGGCTTCTATGTCCCATGCTCGCGCTCCGCTACTCATTATGTTCCGGACGACCGAATTCCGGAGGTTATGGCGCGGAGTGTAAGTCACGATCCGCTAAGCGGGTAAGGAAAATACGATGCGGGTGAACCGGCGTTGTAGCGAAGTGACAGTGGCGTGGCCGCGTGTCATCAGGGGTAAAGATTCCGGCCGGCGCTGACGTTAATCCGCCCGCCATCGCTCTGACGCGGTGCGCAGGGGGCCGCACCTGTGCAACAATCGTTACATCCTTGAAGCCCGGAGCACCCATGTCGTCCGATCCCCCCGCCTCTTCCCGGCCCGGGACACCAACGCCAACGTCGCCAGCAGCGCCACCCCACGACCTGGAGGCATTGCTGGAATTGCTGCGCCGCGGCTTTCCCACCCTCAGCACGCAGTTCCAGGGCGGTGCCCGCTATCTGCTCGACCATCCGCAGGACGTGCCGGTGCTGTCGATGCGCAAGATCGCGGCCAGCGCCGGGGTGCAGCCCGCCACCCTGGTGCGGCTGTCGCAGCATCTGGGCTTCGAGGGCTGGCAGGCCATGCGCGAGCTGTTTGTCGACGCGCTGCGCGGCGCAAGCCAGCCGTATGCGCGGCGCGCGCGCAAGGTGGTGCGCGAAAGCAGCGCCAGCCGCATGCTGGGCGATATGCTCGAGGCACAGCACCAAAACCTGGACCGAATCGCCACCAGCAACGAGAAAACGCTGCCGCAAGCCGCCGAGCTGCTGTCGCACGCGGCCTGCGTGCATGTCGCGGGCTTCCGCTCATGCTTCCCGATCGCCTTCACCTTCCACTATGTCTACCGGCTGTTCCGCAGCACCGTGCATTTGATCCGCGCCGATGCCGGCACGCTGGAGATGGAGCTGCGCGGGCTGGCGCCCAAGGATGCGGTGGTGGTGGTCAGCTTCGCGCCGTATTCGCAGGAAAGCATCCGCGTGGCCGAGGCCGCGCGCGAGTGCGGCTGCAAGGTGATCGCGCTGACCGACAGCACGGTGGCGCCGATCGCGCTGGCCGCGGACTGCACGCTGCTGTTCTCGGTCGAAAGCCCGTCGTTCTTTCCGTCGATCACGGCCGGCGTAGCCGTGGTCGAGGCGCTGGTCGAACAACTGCTGGCGCGCAAGGGCAAGGGCGCCATCCGTGCGCTGGAGCAGGCCGAGGGCGAATTGCACCGCACCGGCGCCTACGTCACGCCAGGGCACGGCTGAGCCCGCGGCCGGTTCGAAAGCGCGGCGCGCGACTTACTGCGTGCACTTCTCCCGGTACGCCTGCTGCAGCGATTTCTTCGGCCGGTCCCGCTCCAGCTCCGGCACCATGCGGCCCTGGGCGGTTTCGATGGCCGGCTCGGTAGCGCGGTACTCGCGTTTCGGCGCCTGCGCAATCTGTTCGGCCAGCGCGCGGCATTCATCCGACTGGATGCTGGCCGGCGTCGCCGACGGGTCGGGCCGGTAGGGGTTGGTACCTTGCTGCACGGCTTCATTGATGGCAGCGGCAGCACCGTCCTGGTCCTGCCTCTGCGCATGCGCGCCGCATGCAAACGCCAGAGCGGCGACGGCGGCAATGCGGGTCAGGATTCGCTGGCGTCTTGGCATGATGCGATGTCTCCCCTGGCTCGACGGTTTGAGGCAAATACCGCGAGCTTAATCGTTCCCGCGGCCTGGCACTACCGGCATTTGCGGCACTTGCGACATTAGCAGCCTGAGGGCCCTCCCCGGCTTCGGCACGCTGCGCGGCCTCACGCCGGTCCTGGCGCTGTGTTGTCTTCGGCGGCCGCGGCGAGCGACGCGTTGTGTCCAAGCACAGACGCAACGCGGAGGAAAGCGGAAACGATGCTGTCATCCGCGGCGATGTTCGCCGCCTTCTTCGCGCTCCAGTTCCCAGTCGCGGCGCATCATGACATAGGTGAACGACGTAGACCAGCCGATCAGGATCAGGCCGACCAGCGGCTCGATACTGGCGATCAGGCGGCTGGCGCCCACCGGGACGATATCGCCCAGGCTCTGGGTGGTAAAGGTTTCCAGCGCGAAGTAGGCATAGAGCAGCGCGTCCGGCTGCGCGCGCGCGGCCTCCACCCCGGGGACCGCCACCCCGGCCAGCCCGCCCAGCCCCAGCACGCGGTCGGCAAACCAGAAGCCCGCGGCGAATACCATCGCCTCGAGGCAATGGACCAGGATGATGCAGACGATCAACACGCCGATATTCATGCGCCCGCTCCAGCGCCGCGGATGCATCGCGGATAGCAGGCGCAGCGCCTCGTAGTGGATGCCGACCACCGTCACGGTCAGCACGGCGGCGCAAAGCAGGGCCAGCGAATAATGTTCGGCGGAGGTTTCCATGCGCGGGGGCGCTCCCGTATGACGTCAGTGCAATCGGGATGGTACCGATCGGGGCGGGCAAAAAATGACGCCCTCCGAAAATAACACCGGAAGGCGTGGGGGAAAACCAGGACGCGTTACTTGGCCCGCGCGCGTCGCGCGCCGGCGGCCCTGGCAGAGGGTCAGGAGTGCGGCCTGGCGGCCGCTGTTGTGCAAGGCGCGACGCCGGCGCCGTGGTTCAGTTGCCGGACTTGCACGACAGGTTCACGTACAGCCCGCCGCCCCAGTTGAAGGCGTTGTTGCCGCTGACCTGGACCTGGACCACGTCGTTGGCGGCCACTGGCGTGGTCGCTGGCGTCGAGCAGGTGCGCTCGCTGTTGTCGAGCACGCATTGCGACGCGTCGGTGATGGGCAGCACGTCGACCTGGTCCAGCGCCGTGCCGCTGGCGACACGGTGCGCCGTGACGGTGTACGCCGCCTTGGCAGGCACCTGGCCCGCCAGGATCGCGGTCAGGGTAAAGCCGCCCTCGCAGGCCACCGGCATTACCGCGCCGAAGTACGGGTCACTGCTCTGCAGCGTCAGCCCGGTACCGGTCATGACATAGGTTCCGACGCCGCCCGGCGGCGCCGTGACGGCGAAGTTGGCGGTGTAGACAGTGGCGCCCGTGCCGGGCTTGCCGGGGTCGCCCTTGTCTCCCTTCTCACCTTGCACGCCCTGCTCGCCCTTCTCCCCGGCGGGACCGGGCGCGCCGTCGGCACCGGCGGGGCCCGCGGGCCCGACCGGGCCGGTCAGGCCGACCACCGAGATTCCGGCCGGCCACCCCTGCGCCGTCTTCGGCCCGAACAGCGTGCTGGTGGTGGTATTCAGATAGAAGCTGCCCACCGCGCCGTCCGCCGCGGTCGGATCGGCTGCGCCATGCAGCAGCGTGGCGCCCGGCGCCCCGGCCACGCCTTGCGGGCCGATCAGCGACACGCCGGCGGGCCACTCGCCGCCGGCCTTCGGGCCGTACAGCGTCGAACTCGAAACATTGAGGTAGAAATCGCCATCGCTGCCCATGTCCGCGGTGGGCGCATTGGCGCCGGACAGCATGGTCTTGCCATCGGCGCCGGCGGGGCCAGGGACGCTCGCGGCCGGGCCAGCCCCGGCGGGGGTGGAATCTGCACCGCCGCCGCCGCAGCCGCCGAGCAGGATGGCAAGGCACGCGAGCGGAAGCGCCGCGCGTTTCAGGTCAATCTGTTGCATGGTGGAAGCCCCCCGTTTTCATGGATTGAAGCCCCGGTGCGATGCCGGGTAGCTCCAATCTAGAAAGGGAGGCGACTGCGATAAATCGTGCATTGGCATGGGCTGTTTCAACCCTGAAGCGCCAGTCCAGAACACGAAAAATGCCCTGGCCATTGCCATGCCCGGCAGTCGGGTCAACCTGCAAGAAGATCGGTGAAAATGCGGGACCAGACCATCGGCATGGCCCTGTCGGGCCCCGGCGCCTGCTTCGGCCAAACGGTTGAATATCGGCTGGCTTGCGAACGGCGGGGCCGGTAAAAGCCGGCACGGCAGCGTTCAAAGGAGAAACAAAGCCGCGCGATTTACCCCTTCGAGAGGGTATGTTCCGCGCCGCCGGGCGGCCTGCGCCAATGGCAGTGCCATGCACTATGCTGAAGACTCCAACAGTTCTGCGTGGAGGCCACCGTGCACAAGCTCCTTCCCATCGCCGCCGCCATCGTGCTGTGCGGCGCCACCGGCATGGCATTCGCCCATAACTGCCCCAACGAGATGAAGGCCATCGATGCCAAGCTGTCGACCCACCCGAAGCTCTCGGCGGAGGACGCCGCCAAGGTCTCCAAGCTGCGCGCCGACGGCGAGGCCTATCACAAGGCCGGCAAGCACGATGAATCGATGAAGTCGCTGCTCGAGGCGAAGAAGATCCTGGGTATCTGAGCGCCGCTGCCGGCCACAGAAAAAAACCGCCACGCGTCAGGCGTGGCGGTTTTTCAATTTTCTGGCCTCAGGAGCCTGACCCGACCTGCTGGATCACGCCGTTGGGCGCCACCAGGTAATACTCGGCGCCGATCCCGACCCAGCGCGTACCCTTGCGCGGCGCAGGCAGGTTGTACTGCTTGTAGTCGTCGATCACATACTGGCGGTCCCGGAACTCGGTGGGCAGCCGGTCGCCTTTCTTCCATTGCTGCACCTGCATATAGGGCGAGCTTTGCGCCATCGGCGCGGACGCGGCCATGGGTTCGGTCATCGGCCTGGACCTGGCACCGCCCTGCGCCATCGCGAACGGCGCCGCCAGCACGCTTGCCGCCAGCAACAACACTGGCATCGCTTTCTTGGTCTTCATCGTGATCTCCTTGCGTACGGGAAAACCGAACTGCCGGAGGATCCGACAGCATCTACCAGATTAGTCACAAATGCTGCCAAGCGGGCATCCGGCGCCGCGGCGCCTTGCCCGGGAGCAAATGCCGGCGCGCTTGTTCACAATTGTTTGCCAGTGTGGCCCCCATTCGGGGGGGCGCCTCAGCCGCCACCCGTGTCTAGAATGCTGGCACAGAAACATTTTGTTACCGGCAGTTGGCGCCCGGTTCATTGACTGCCTGGCCGCACTGCGGGCCGCGCCGACGGCGCGACTCCGCGCCCGCGCGGATCGCATGCCGCTTTCCATGTTCACTGGCTTGCGCGCCTGGACGCGCGCCGCACCGCGGGCTTCATTCCCTGCCAGAGAACACCAAGACAGGGGACTCTCCGTGTTGCACGATGCCGGTCTATTCCTGGCACTGGTCAATCCCGCCATTGCCTTGCTGCTTGCCCTGTGCTTCCTGTTTGCGTGGCACCACGAACGCACGCGGCCCCACCTGCTGCAGATGGGCGCCTGCTATCTGCTGGCCGCGGCGGCCATCGGCCTGCAGGTACTGTGGCCGCCGCGCGCTGGCGGCGGCATCGCCACCGTCACGGGCGCGCTCTACCTGGGCAGCGCCGTGCTGCTGCTGCGCGGCATGCTGGCGCGCATCGGCGCGCGCCCCGACCGCTGCGCGGCGGAGGCGCTGCCGCTTGCCCTGTTCGGCATGGTGGCATGGTTCGACCTGGTGCAGCCGAACCTGGTCGCGCGCATCTACATCCTGAACGTCGGCATCGCGCTGATCCTGCTTCCGGGGGTGGCGCCGCTAGCCCCGCTGCGCACCGGCCGCACCGTGGA
>JABFVP010000637.1 GCA_013362725.1 Cupriavidus sp. | reverse complement strand
GACCGTCAGGGAATCAGCGGATCACGGAAGCCGGTGTCGGCGGCGGGCGGGGTGCCGGCCGGGGCCGGGGTCGGCACGCTGGCGGGCGGCACCGCCTGGCCCTTGGCATCGCGCCAGGTGTTATAGGCCCTGTTGTAGGCCCAGTAGGCCGCGCCGGCGGCCAGGCCCAGCTTGGACAGCTTCCAGGTCAGGCGCAGCACCGGCACGCGCTTGACCAGCGGCAGCGCCAGCGTCACCGCGGTGCTGAGCAGCGGGTAGTCCTTGGTCAGCCCGACCACCTTCATCCACGAGCCCGGCCGCGCGATCCGCGGCAGCCAGGCACTGACGGTGCCGAGGCGGTGCACGCCGCCGCGTACCGCGTGCAGCGCCTGCCGGCAATCGTGGCGTTCGAGGGCGGCGCGGGTCAGCAGCAGTTCCTTGCGCACCGCCAGCGGCAGGCGCACCTCCTGCGTGAACCGGGGCGCGCGCGGGTATTCGCCGCGGTCGCGTGCGGACGTGGCGTCGTCAGGATCGAGTGTGCTCATTGGCGCAGGATCTCCCGGTCTTTGTCGATTTCGGCGAGCGTGGCTTCCAGCATCGGCGGCGCGTTGCGCAGCACGTTGCGGGCGTACGCCAGGCAGACGGCGCACAGCACCAGGTAGAGCACCGTCAGCGCGCCCAGCGCCTGCCAGCGGTAGGTGTCCCAGAACAGGATCGCGATAAGGGCGGTCAGCGTGACCAGGCCCAGCCCGAAGAACGCCAGCCCGAACAAGGCCAGCAGGGCGACCTTCAGCAAGCGCGTGCGCTCCTCGGCCAGCTCCACGCTGGCGAGCTCCAGGCGCGTCTGCACCATCGCCACGAGCGAGCTGGCGAGATTGCGCACGGCATCGAGGAACTTGGGGGAAGGGGTGGCTTCGCTCATGCGGCTCCGGCGTGAAAGAGCGGTGCGCCGGCATGGCCGTACGCACCTATCCAACTTGCGGGGCCGGATGACGGCGCCAGGTTGTGTCGGCAATGAACGGTCGCCCATGACGGGCCAACCGCGACAGCGTTACCGGCACACCGGGCGCCCCGGCCATTGGCAACCCGCCGGGCGGGTTGCCGCGATGGCGCGGCCGTGGCGTGCCGCGCCGGATTTGCAGCGCTTACTTGCGGTTGAGCAGCAGACCGATCAGAAGGCCCACGCCGGCTGCCACGCCCACGGCGCGCCAGGGGTGATCGTGCACGTAGTCGTCGGTGGCGCGCGCGGCGGCCTTGCTCTTGGTGACGACGGCGTCTTGCAGGTCCTGGGCCTTTTCCTTGGCTTGCTTGAGCAGGCCCATGCCACGCTCGCGCAGTTCGGCGGCCTTTTCCCCGGTGGTCGAGGCGGCTTGCTTCAGCAGTTCCTCGGCGTCGGACAGCACGGTCTTGACATCGCTCATCAGTTTCTCCTGTTTGCGGGCGGTTGGTTCGGTTTGTGCGGATTCTGACATTTTCTACGCTCCGAGGCTAACGGCATTTGACGGTCTGATACTTAGCATATGTGGCGACACGTCGCCCTTTCAAGGCAACGCGCCAGGAACAAGGCTCGCTGCAAGGTTGCTGCCCCGAGTATTGCGAGCATGCACGAAAGCAGGCGTGATGAATGTCAGAGAATGTCTATATGACTGCGAGTGATTTTGTAGTGACTTTATATTCGTTTGGGTTGGATATCAATCCGGTTACGCTGGTTCCACCGTGAAATCAGGAGAACAGAACATGGCGTTGCGTCTTGGCGATATCGCCCCGGACTTCGAGCAGGATTCCAGCGAAGGCCGCATCCGTTTCCATGCGTGGCTTGGCGACAGCTGGGGCGTGCTGTTCTCGCACCCGGCCGACTATACCCCGGTGTGCACCACCGAACTGGGCCTCACTGCCCGGCTGAAGGATGAATTCGCGCGCCGCGGCGTCAAGGCGATTGCGCTGTCGGTCGATACCGTCGACTCGCACCGCGGCTGGATCGCGGACATCAACGAGACCCAGGCGACCGAGGTCAACTTCCCGATCCTGGCCGACGCCGACCGCAAGGTGTCGCAGCTCTACGACATGATCCACCCGAACGCGAACGAGACCCTGACGGTGCGCTCGCTGTTCATCATCGACCCGAACAAGAAGGTGCGCCTGATCATCACCTATCCGGCCAGCACGGGGCGCAACTTCAACGAGGTGCTGCGCGTGATCGACTCGCTGCAGCTGACCGACAGCCACAGCGTGGCCACGCCGGGCAACTGGCAGGACGGCGACGACGTGGTGATCGTGCCGTCGCTGAAGGATGAAGCCGTGCTGCGCGAGAAATTCCCCAAGGGCTACCAGGCGGTGCGACCGTACCTGCGCCTGACGCCCCAGCCCAACAAATGAACACGGCCCCGCCAGGGCGGGGCCGTGTGCAAGGCAGCTGTTGTATCGACGGGGGCAGCCTCGTCGTCTCCTTGGTAGTGTGCTTGGCCCGGCTTCATCGCCGGGCTTTTTTATGCCGCGATCAGAAGAAGGCCTGCAGGCCGGTCTGGGCGCGGCCCAGGATCAGCGCGTGGATGTCGTGCGTGCCTTCGTAGGTGTTGACCACCTCCAGATTGACCACGTGGCGGATCACGCCGAACTCGTCCGAGATGCCGTTGCCGCCCAGCATGTCGCGCGCCACGCGGGCGATGTCGAGCGACTTGCCGCACGAGTTGCGCTTCATGATCGAGGTAATCTCGACCGCGGCGGTGCCTTCGTCTTTCATGCGGCCCAGGCGCAGGCAGCCCTGCAGGCCCAGCGTGATCTCGGTCTGCATGTCGGCCAGTTTCTTCTGCACCAGCTGCGTCTGCGCCAGCGGGCGGCCGAACTGCTTGCGGTCCAGCGTGTACTGGCGCGCGGTGTGCCAGCAGAATTCGGCGGCGCCCAGCGCGCCCCAGGCGATGCCGTAGCGGGCCGAGTTCAGGCAGGTGAACGGACCCTTCAGGCCCTTCACGCCTGGCATGATGTTCTCTTCCGGCACGAACACCTGGTCGAGCACGATCTCGCCGGTGATCGACGTGCGCAGGCCGACCTTGCCGTGGATGGCCGGTGCCGACAGGCCCTTCCAGCCCTTTTCCAGGATAAAGCCGCGGATGTCTTCCTTGCCGTCTTCGCCCTGCAACTTGGCCCACACCACGAACACGTCGGCGATCGGCGAGTTGGTGATCCACATCTTGGCGCCGGTCAGCTCGTAGCCGCCATCGACTTTCTTGGCGCGGGTGACCATCGAGCCCGGGTCGGAGCCGTGGTTCGGCTCGGTCAGGCCGAAGCAGCCGATCCACTCGCCGGTGGCCAGCTTGGGCAGGTACTTCTGCTTCTGCGCCTCGGTGCCGAATTCGTAGATAGGAACCATCACCAGCGACGACTGCACGCTCATCATCGAGCGGTAGCCCGAATCGACGCGCTCGACTTCCCGCGCAATCAGGCCGTAGCTGACGTAGTTCAGGCCGGGGCCGCCGTATTGCTCGGGGATGGTCGGACCCAGCAGGCCGAGTTCGCCCATCTCGCGGAAGATCTCGACGTCGGTCTTCTCGTTGCGGAACGACTGCAGCACGCGCGGCATCAGCTTGTCCTGACAGTACGCCGCGGCGGCGTCGCGCACCATGCGCTCGTCGGCGCTCAGTTGCTGGTCCAGCAGCAGGGGGTCGGCCCAGTGGAATTCGGCGTTGGCAGCCATGCAGGTCTCCTTCGGTAGCGCAGGAGGAAGCGCCGGGCGGGGCGGCTGGCGTGCCGCAGTCCGCGTCGGCGGATTCCGTGATTCGTAGAGGTTCGGTGATCGTGCGGAGGATTTTTTTACCGCATCCTGGAAGTTCCGCATTGCGGAACTGTGTTCCGTTGAATTAGTATATCGCAATGGTCTTGCCACGCAACCGGCAAAATCCTGAACCTGGGCGCCTTTGTGCGATGAACGGACAAGCGCCGACTGGAGCCGCGACCCTGGGCCAACCTCAATCCCAACCCTCAGCCCGATACGTCGCTTTCCCAGGAACCTGCCGTGTCACCGGTGCGCGACAGCGACCCGAACTTCGTCACCGCGCTGGCGCGCGGCCTGGAACTGCTGCGCTGCTTCCGCACCGGCGAGGCGATGCTGGGCAACCAGGAGTTCGTGCGCCGAACCGGCTTTCCCAAGGCCACAGTGAGCCGGCTGGCGGGCACGCTGGTACAGCTTGGCTACCTGCGCTATGACGAGGGCCTGGGCAAGTACGCGCTCGATGCCGGGGTGCTGGCGCTGGGCTATGCCTACCTGTCGGCGTCGGATGTGGTGTCGCTGGCGCGCCCGCACATGCTGGCGTTCGCGCAGTCGTACGGGGTCTCGGTGTCGCTCGGCAAGCGCGAGCGCATGGAAGTGATCTACCTGGAATCGATCCGCAACGATGCCGGCGTGATGCTCGGGCTGGGCGTCGGCTCGCGGCTGTCGCTGGTATCCAGTTCCATGGGGCGGGCCTACCTGGCCGCGCTGCCGGCACCGCGCCGCGAGCGCGTGATGGCCGAGTTCAGCCAGGCCTTCCCGGAACAATGGAAGCAGCAGGAGGCCGCCACCCGCGCCGCGCTGGCCGAGGCGCAGCAGCGCGGCTATGCCGCGTCGTTCCGCGACTGGCATCCGGCCATCCATGCGTGTGCGGTGGCGTTCCGGCCGGTGGGGGAGAAGGAGCTGCACATGCTGAGCTGCAGCGCTTCCTACGGGGCGGTGGACGAGGCGGTGTTCCACCAGACGCTGGCGCCGGCGCTGCAGACGCTGGCGGCACGATTGTCCGAGCCGGCGGGCTGAGGCAGCCCGCCGGTGCGTATCAAAGGTCGGTCCGCAACTTCCACAGTTCCGGGAACAGCACCACGTCCAGCATCCTGCGCAGATAGCTGACGCCTTCGGTGCCGCCGGTGCCGCGCTTGAAGCCGATCACCCGCTCGACCGTGGTCACATGGCGGAAGCGCCATTGCCGGAACGCGTCTTCCAGGTCGACGAACTTCTCGCCCAGCTCATAGAGTTCCCAGTGCGCGCCCGGGTTGCGGTAGACCTCCAGCCACGCGGCCTCGACCGAGGCGTTGTACGCGGTCGGCTGGGTCCAGTCGCGCTCGACGCAATCGGCGTCGATGGCAAAGCCGCGCCGGGCCATCAGCCGGATCGCCTCGTCGTACAGCGAAGGCGTCTTCAGCGCGGCCTCGACCAGCGCCAGGTGTTCCGTCCGGTGCGCATGCGGCCTGAGCATGGCGGCGTTCTTGTTGCCCAGGATGAACTCGATCTCGCGGTACTGGTACGACTGGAAGCCCGACGACATGCCCAGGTAGGGCCGCATCGCGGAGTATTCCGGCGGCGTCATGGTGGCCAGCACGTTCCACGCCTGCACCAGCTGGTCCATGATGCGCGACACGCGCGTCAGCATCTTGAACGCCGGCGGCAGGCTGTCGGCCTTGACCGACTCGCGCGCGGCGCGCAGTTCGTGCAGCATCAGCTTCATCCACAGCTCGGTGGTCTGGTGCTGCACGATAAACAGCATCTCGTTGTGGTCCGGCGACAGCGGATGCTGCGCGCTCAGGATCTGGTCCAGGCCGAGGTAGTCGCCATAGCTCATGTCTTTGGCGAAATCCATCTGCGCGCCGTGCCAGCCTTCGGCTTGAGGTGTGGCTGCGGGCGTGGCTGCCGGCGCCGCGCCGGAGAAGGGGCATCCCTTGAATTCGCTCATGATGCGCTCCCGGGTCAGGTCACCTGGCCACGCGTCTGGAAGCGCGCGTCGCGATAGGCGCCGCTGTCCAGCACGTCGCGCAGGATTTCCACAGCATCCCACACCTCGGCGAAGCTGGTGTAGAGCGGCGTGAAGCCGAAGCGGGCGATGCGCGGCTCGCGGTAGTCGCCGATCACGCCGCGCTCGATCAGCGCCTGCACCAGCGCATAGCCGTCCGGGTGCTCCAGGCTGACCTGGCTGCCGCGGCGCGCGTGCTCGCGCGGCGTCACCAGCGTCAGCGGGTGGTGGCCGCAGCGGGCCTCGACCAGTTCGATGAACAAGTCGGTCAGCAGCAATGACTTGGCGCGCAGCACCCGCATATTGGTCTGGGCGAAGATGTCCAGCCCGCACTCGACCATCGCCAGCGATGTCACCGGCTGCGTGCCGCACAGGAAGCGGCGCACGCCCTCGACCGGGCGGTAGTGCGGATCCATCGCGAACGGCGCGGCATGGCCCCACCAGCCCGACAGCGGCTGCCAGAAGGCATCGCGCAGCGCCGGCGCGACCCAGACGAAGGCGGGCGAGCCCGGGCCGCCGTTCAGGTACTTGTAGGTGCAGCCGATGGCGTAATCGGCCCCGGCCGCCTTCAGGTCGACCGGCACGGCGCCGGCCGAATGGCACAGGTCCCACACCGTCAGCGCGCCACGGGCATGGGCCAGCTCGGTGAGCCCGGCCATGTCGAGCATCTCGCCGGTCTTGTAGTTGACGTGGGTCAGCATCAGCACCGCGGTATCGGCGCCGACGGCGGCGTCGATCTCGGCCGGCGAGTTCACCAGCCGCAGCGAGTAGCCCTGCTGCAGCAGGTCGGCCAGGCCCTGCGCGATATACAGGTCCGTGGGGAAGTTGCTGGCCTCGGAGACGATCACCTTGCGCGCCGGGTCGCGCGTCTGCTGCACGCGCAGCGCCGCGGCCAGCACCTTGAACAGGTTGATCGAGGTGGTGTCGGTGACCACCACTTCATCGTGGCCCGCGCCGACCAGCGGCGCCAGCTTGTTGCCCAGGCGCTGCGGCAGGTCGAACCAGCCCGCGGTGTTCCAGCTGCGGATCAGGCCGTCGCCCCATTCCTCGGCCACCACCTGGGCGGCGCGCGCGGCGGCGGCGCGCGGTCGGGCGCCAAGCGAATTGCCGTCGAGGTAGATCACGCCCTGGGGCAGCGCGAACTGGTCGCGCAGCGGGCGCAGCGGGTCTTGCTGGTCGAGCCGGATACAGTGCTCGCGGTCAATGGTCGTCATGTCGTGCAGAAAGGCGTGGCGGGTTCGGGAAAAGAGTCAGTCGAGGCTGCGCAGCACCGCGCGCACCGGGCTGGCATCCAGCGCGGCAAAGCGCAGCGGCAGCGCAATCAGTTCATAGTCGCCGGCATCGACCTGGTCCAGCACGATGCCTTCCAGGATCGCTAGCCCATGGCGGCGCACCGCGTTGTGTGCGTCCATGGTCTTGGAGTCCTGCGGATCGAGCGAGGGCGTGTCGATGCCGACCAGTTGCACCCCGTGCGCGGCGAGCAGCGCGATGGTGTCGGGCGACACCGCGCAAAAGCCGGGGTCCCACTGCGCCAGCGGCGCTTGCCGGTAGGTGCGCAACAGCACCCGCGGCGGCAGCGCCTCGAGCGCGTGTTCGACATGGCCCGGCTGCACCAGCGGCGTGGCGCCGATGCAGTGGATCACCCGGCAGCGGCCCAGGTAGGGCGCCAGCGGCACGGCGCCGATCGGCGCGCCGTCGGCGGCGTAGTGCAGCGGCGCGTCCGCGTGCGCGCCGGTATGCGGCGACAGCGTGATGCGGCCGACATTGACCGGGCAGTGCGCGTCGATCTGCCAGGCGGGCTGCTGCTGGAACGGCGTATCGCCGGGCCACACCGGCGTGGCGGGCGACAGCGGCGGGCTGATGTCCCACAGCCGGCGCGGGTCGGGATTGGGGGCGGTCATGGGTGTGCGCGGCGCCGTCCGCGGGCGCCGTTTCTGTGTGCCTCGATGTCGGGAATCATAGTCAAAATCGGCGGCAAGAGGCTTGCTAAATGGCCCGTCATCCGGCACGTCTTTCGCATAGAATGCGAAAAATTGGTGAATTACAGAAGGAAATTCGAATGAACCTCGATCCCACCGATCTGCGCATCCTGACCTGCCTGCAGGAGAACGGGCGCATCAGCAACCAGGATCTGGCCGACCGCGTGGCGCTGTCGCCGTCGGCGTGCCTGCGCCGGGTCCGGCTGCTCGAAGAGTCGGGGGTGATCGGCGGCTACCGCGCCTGGTTCGATGCCGAGCAACTGGGGCTGGAACTGGAGGCGATCGTGCAGGTGTCGATGCGCCACGACGTGGAGGGCTGGCACGACACCTTTATCGCCGCCGTGCAGTCGTGGCCGGAAGTGCTGTCGGCGTACATCATCACCGGCGACAGCAACTACATCCTGCGCGTGCAGGCGCGCAACCTGAAGCACTACTCGGACTTCATCGTCAACCGGCTGTACCGCACCCCCGGCGTGATGGATATCCGCTCGAATATCGTGCTGCAGCGGATCAAGGTAGACAGTTCGCCGCTGGCGATCCTGAAGTCGGACGCCGAAGCCTAGCGCTGCGCGTGCAGCGCGATCAGTTCGCGCAGGGTTTCCTTCAACTGCGCGCCCTGGCGGGCGCCAAAGTCATCCAGCACCGCGCGCTCGTGCTGCGCGGCGCGCTCGAGCAGCGGCTGCACCAGCGCCAGGCCGCGCGGCGTGATCGAAACCAGCGCCTGACGGCGGTCGGTCTTGCCGGCGCGGCGCCGGACCAGGCCGTCGTGCGCCATGCGGTCGACCAGCTTGGTCAGCGTGGGCTGCTTGGTCAGCGTGATTTCCGCCAGTGCGCCGACGGTGCAGTCGGGGCGGTCGGCCAGCGTCGCCAGCACGCGCCATTCCTGCACCGACAGGCCGCTGGCCTCGACCTCGCGATGGAACTCGCCCGAGATCAGATGGCTGGCGCGGGCCAGCAGGTAAGCCAGATAGCCATCGACAAAGGGCTGGGGCGAGGGGGCTGCCGGCAGGTCCGCCATGATGGGGCAGGGCAGTACAGAGATCGAGCGGGGCGGTTGTGGAGAAATGGCCGCCCTGGAATATCAGCGGGCCGTCCTTGCCGTCGAGCACGCCGCAGCGCTCCACCTCGCCGACAAAGATGACGTGGTCGCCCTCGTCGTAGCGGCTGCGGTTGTGGCATTCGAACCAGGCCAGCGCATTGGACAGGATCGGCAGGCCGGTGGCAGAAAGCCGGTAATCGACGCCGGCGAAGCGGTCGCCCTTGAGCGTGGCGAAGCGCTGGCACAGGTCCAGCTGCGAGGCCGACAGCACGTTGATGATGTAGTGGGTGCCGTCGCGGAACATCGGCAGGCTGTTGGCGCGCGTGGCCATGCTCCACAGCACCAGCGGCGGCTCCAGCGACACCGAGTTGAACGAGCTGGCGGTGATGCCGATGAAAGGCGGCGCGCCGGCCGCAACCGACTCGTTGCTGGCGCGCGTGGTGATCACCGTGACCCCGGTGGCGAACTGCGACAGGGTGCGGCGGAAGTGCATCGCATCGAAGTCCGGGGCGGCGGCTACGCTGGCGATCCGTGGCTGGGCCTCAGGCATGCCCATGGGGGCTCCACTGGAGTTCATGAAATTTCATATATATTATTCGCGCCGGGGGCGGCGAGTTCAAGTCCGGCGCCGCCGGCACTGGCCGCTGCACAAAGCGTGGGCGACCCGGGCCCCATAGAACAAGAAGCCAATAACAAGCAGCAGGAGACAAGCGCATGCTCATCGAGCAGATCGAACACCGCTGGCTGGCGGCGTTCCGCCGCACGCTGGAACTCTGTGCCCTGCGGCACGGGGATGTCGTTGGAATTGTAACGGAGTCCCAATCCCGCCCCGTCAACGTGGCCTTGGCCGAACTGGCCGTGCAGTCGCTTGGTGCCACCCCGGTGCGCATCCAGGTGCCGACCCCGGCGCTTGCGGCTCCGGCGCCGGTGCGCTCCACCGGCGCCAGCGATGCGTTGCGGCATCTCGCACCGGTGCTGGCGGCATTGTCGCGCTGCCAGCTGGTGCTCGACTGCACCGTCGAAGGCCTGCTGCACGCGCCCGAGCTGCCGCAGATCCTGCGCGGCGCAGACGGCGTGGTGCCGCGCATGCTGATGATCAGCAACGAGCACCCCGAGATCCTGGAGCGCTGCCAGCCCGATCCGTCGCTGGAGACCACCGTGCGCGCGGCGATGAAGCGCCTGCGCGGCGCGCGCGAGATGCGCGTGCATTCGGCCGCCGGCACCGAGCTGCGCATCGGCCTGGCCGAGGCGCGCGTGGGCGGCGTCTGGGGTTTCTGCAACAAGCCCGGCCAGGTCTCGCACTGGCCCGGCGGTCTGTGCCTGGCATTCCCGGCCGGACGCCAGGTCAACGGCACGCTGGTGCTGGCGCCGGGCGACGTCAACCTCACCTTCAAGACCTATCTGCGCGACAACGTGGTGTGCCATATCGAGGACGACTATATCGTCGCGGTCGAGGGCCAGGGCGTCGACGCCGACATGATGCGCGGCTACTACCAGGCCTGGGCCACTTCGACCTGCCGCTGCGAAACTGCACGGTTTCGCTCGACGGCCGCAACGAGGTCGAGGCCGGCACGCTGGTGGAGGTGGCCGCATGAGCGCCGCCGCGACCACGCAGCGCCACGCCAACGGCATCGCCGCGCTGGCCTGGGGCGACGGGCCGGTGGCAGTGGTGATGCTGCATGGCATCGGCGGCGGCAAGGCCGCCTGGCCGGCGCAGGGCCAGGCCCTGGCGCAGGCCGGTTACCGCGCCGTCGCGTGGGACATGCCCGGCTATGGCGACAGTGCCCTGATCGACCCCTATGACTTCGATGGACTGGCGCAGGCGCTGACGCCCGTGCTGCTGTTCGAACGCGACGCGGGCCGGCGCGTGGTGCTGCTGGGCCACAGCATGGGCGGCATGGTCGCGCAGCAGGTCTGCGCGGCCACGCCCGCGCTGGTCGACGGCATGGTGCTCTCGGGCACCTCGCCCGCCTTCGGCAAGGGCGATGGCCCGTGGCAGCGCGAGTTCATTGCCGCGCGCACGGCGCCGCTGGATGCCGGCAAGACCATGGCGCAGATGGCGGCCGGGCTGGTGCGCACCATGGTCGCGCCCGATGCCGATGCGCAGGCCGTGGCCTTTGCCACCGCGGTGATGGCGGCGGTGCCGGCACCGACCTACCGCGCCGCGCTGGGTGCGCTGGTGCGCTTCAACCAGCGCGACGCGCTGGCCCGCATCGCGGTTCCGGTGCTGGCGCTGGCCGGCCAGCACGATACCAACGCCGCGCCCGAGGTGATGCAGCGCATGGCGCAACGCATCACCGGCGCGGAGTACCGCTGCCTGCCCGACGTGGGCCACCTGGCCTGCATGGAACGCCCCGAGCTGTTCAACGACGCGGTGCTGGATTTCCTGCGCCGGCGTTTTCCCGTGCACTGAAGCGCGCCGCTTTCCGGCCACGCCAACACAACAACCGCCGCCGCGCCGCCCCCGTTTCCCAGTTCGGCGCGAGCAGGACAAAAAGGAGACGCGACATGCCATCCGGCCAGCTCGACTTCATTCCCGCCGTCGGCACGGCGGACTTTTCGCCGGAACAGGCGCAATGGCTGACGCTGGCCAACCGCCTGGGCCGCGAGCGCTTCGCGCCGCGCGCCGCCACCTGGGACCGCGAGGCCAGCTTCCCCTTCGCCAACTACGACGACCTGCGCGAGGCCGGCCTGCTGGCCTTGTGCGTGCCGCGCGCGTTTGGCGGCGGCGGCGCGGACTTTGCCACCTACTGCATGGTCGGCGCGGAAATCGGCCGCTTCTGCGGCGCCACCGCGCTGACCTACAACATGCACATCTGCTCGACCATGTGGACCGGCGTGCTGTCCGATGGCATCGACATGACGCCGGCACAGCGCGACGATCACCAGGCCCGCCGCGCGCTGCATTTCGCGCGGGTGGTGCGCGACGGCGCGGTCTACGCGCAGCCGTTCTCCGAAGGCTCGGCCGCAGCCGCCGGCAAGGCGCCGTTCGGCACCACCGCGCGCAAGGTCGACGGCGGCTGGGTGCTGAACGGGCGCAAGATCTTCGCCTCGCTGTCGGGCGCGGCCGACTACTACGGTATCCTGTGCACCGAGGACCGCGGCGACCAGCATCCGGACATGCGCGACACGCTCTACATCGCCGTGCCCGGAACCGCGGACGGGCTCACCGTGACCGGCGACTGGGACCCGATGGGCATGCGCGGCACGGTATCGCGCACGCTGCTGCTCAAGGACGTGTTCGTGCCCGACCACGAGCAGCTGATGCCGCGCGGGGTCTACTACCGTGCCGCGCAGACCTGGCCGGCGATGTTCTTCACGCTGTCGCCGACCTACCTGGGCGTGGCGCAGGCGGCCTACGACTTCACCGTGCAATACCTGCGCGGCGAGGTGCCGGGCCAGCCGCCGGTCAAGCGCCGCATGTACCCCACCAAGCAGATCGCGGTGGCGCAGATGCGGATCCAGCTGGAGACCATGCGCTCGCTCTTCTGGCGCGCGATCCACGAAGCCAAGCCCAATCCGTCCAAGGACGAGCGCCTGCGCCTGTACGCCGCGCACTCCACCGTGATGGAAGGGGCCAACGATATCGCCCGGCTGGCGATCCGCACCTGCGGCGGCCAGTCGATGCTCAAGGACCTGCCGCTGGAGCGGCTCTACCGCGATTCGCGCTGTGGCGCGCTGATGCTGCCGTGGACCGCCGAGCTGATCCTCGACCGCATGGGCCGCGAGACCCTGTACGAATCCGGCGAGCGCGACGAATGAGCGCCCCCCGCGCGATCCGAGCCGGCGCCGCCGGGCTGGGAGTGTTGCCGGCCATGCTCCATCGCCATGCCGAGGTGGCGCCGGCCCGGCCGGCGTTGCACTACCTGGGCCGTAACTTCACCTACGGCAAGCTGTGGCGGCGCGTGGAGCGCGCCAGCGCCCACCTGGCCGCAACCTGGGGCATCCGCCCCGGCGACCGCGTCGGCACGCTGTGCCTGAACCACGAGCTGCAGCTGGTGCTGCTGTTCGCCTGCGCCCGCGTCGGCGCCATGTTTGCGCCGTTGAACTACCGGCTGGCGCCGGCGGAGCTGCGGGCGATCGCTGACCACGCGCAACTGGCGGTGCTGTTCCATGACGCGGCCCATGAAGGGCTGGCGCGCGAGGCCGGCGCCGATTGCCGGCTGCTGCACCTGGACCGGCTGATTGACCACCCGACGCCGTCCGACGTGAGCCATGCCGCCGTGCCGGACCATGCGCCGTTGCTGCTGGCCTATACCTCCGGCACCACCGGCAAGCCCAAGGGCGCGGTGCATACCCAGGCCGGCTTGCTGGCCAATGCGCGCGCCAGCTGGTGGGCGCATGCCATGAGCGCCGACGACCACGTGCTGTCGGTGCTGCCGCTGTTCCACGTCGGCGGGCTGTGCATCCAGACGCTGCCGGCGCTGCTCGCCGGCGCGCGGGTCACGCTGCATGACCGCTTTGCGCCGCAGGCGTGGCTGGATGCGGTGGCCGCGGCGCGGCCGAGCCTGTCGCTGATGGTACCGGCGACGCTGCGCGCGGTGCTGGAGCACCCGGGCTGGGCCGATGCCGACCTGACGGCGCTGCGCGGGGTGATGGCGGGATCGTCGACCATCCCGCGCTCGTATATCGACGCCTTCCACGCCCGCGGCGTGCCGCTGGGACAGGTCTATGGCGCCACCGAAACCGGGCCGGTGTCGGTGGTGCTGAAGCTGGACCAGGCCATGGCGCGCCCCGGCTACGCGGGCTGGCCGCAGCCCGAGGCCGAAGTGCGGCTGGCCGGCGCCGACGGCGCCGAGGTGCCGCCGGAGGCGGTGGGCGAGCTGTGGGTGCGCGGCGCCAACGTGATGGCGGGCTACTGGAACCAGCCCGAGAGTGAGCCAGCCGACAACGGGCTGCCAGGCGGCTGGTTCCATTCCGGCGACCTGGCGCACCGCGATGCCGACGGCTGCATCGAGGTAGTCGGCCGCAGCAAGGACATGATCATCTCCGGCGGCGAGAACATCTATCCCGCCGAGATCGAGAACGTGCTGGTCGGCCTGCCCGGCGTGCAGGAATGCGCAGTGGTCGGCGTGGCCGATGCGCGCTGGGGCGAAGTGCCGGTGGCGGTGATCGTGCCGGCGCCCGGCGCACCGCGCGCCGCGCTGGCGGCCGAACCGCTGCGCGAGCTGCTGGCTGCGCGCATCGCCCGCTTCAAGCTGCCGCGCGAGGTGGTGCTGATGGACGACCTGCCGCGCAGCGCGCTGGGCAAGGTGCTCAAGCCGCAGTTGCGTGCGCAACTTGAGGCGCGGCGCGGGCCCGGCTGAATCCGCTGCAAGCGCGCCGATCTGCGCTTATGCTTGAGTCCTGGCCAGACGGACGACTACGCAAGGGGAGCGCGCAAATGGAACATGGATTGGAAACCGCCACGCTGGGCGGCGGGTGCTTCTGGTGCCTGGAGGCGGTCTACCAGCAGGTCGAAGGCGTGGTCGCGGTCGAGTCCGGCTACACCGGCGGGCATGTCGACCACCCGACCTACCAGCAGGTGTGCGCAGGCGATACCGGCCACGTCGAGGTGGTGCGCGTGACCTTCGATCCCTCGGTGATCACCTACCGCGAGATCCTGGAGATCTTCTTCGCCATCCACGACCCGACCACGCCCGACCGGCAGGGCAACGACGTCGGGCCGCAATACCGCTCGGCCATCTTCACGCATTCGGAGGCGCAGCGCGCCACGGCCGAATACGTGATGCGCGAGCTGGTTGCCGCCAAGGTCTTCGATGCGCCGATCGTCACGCAGGTCGAGCCGGAGCAGCCGTACTGGCGCGCGGAGGCCGGCCACCAGAACTACTACCAGGACCATCCCAGCCAGGGATACTGCGCGTTCGTGATTTCGCCGAAGCTGGCCAAGTTCCGCAAGCAGTTCGGCGCGAAGCTGCGCAAGTAAGACGCGCCTAGCCCTCCAGCCGCGCCACGATGGCTTCGGCCAGTCTTACACAGCTCAGCGGCGCACAGCCTTCGGCGTTGTTGCTGACGATGACGATGGCGGGCTGCCCCGCGCGCAGGGTCCGTGTCACTACGTCGGCAATCGCGTCGCGGGTGTCGGGGTCGTCGTCGACGATGCGGTCGAACGGCGCATAGCGCTTCTCCGCGTAGGCGTAGGGGCGCCCGGCATGCAGCATCCAGCGCAGCACCAGCGGGCCCGCCGCGGCCTCGTCCATCAGCGCCTGCGCCGCCGCCTGGCGCGGCACCGGCGGCAGCCGGTCGCGCGCCGACAGGCAGAAGCGCACGCCGTGGCGGCGCAGCACGCGGATATAGCGCGGCGTCAGCAGGGCCGGGTCGCGCAGCTCGACGGCATAGGCGGCGTGCGGGGCCAGCGCCGGATCCAGCGCCGGCAGCGCGCCGAGGAAGGCGTCGAGCCGCTCCAGGAATACCGCACTGTCGGCCAGCGGCCCCATCGGCGACAGCTGGAACAGCAACGGCCCGCACTTGTGCCCCAGGCCGCTGGCGGCCGGCACGATGAAGTCGCGCGCCGCGATCTGCGCATCCAGGAAGGCGGCGTTGGCCAGCCGGCCGGCGCCGTCCGGGCCGCGCAGCCAGGCGTCGCAGACGCTGGCCGGCGCCTTGACCAGGAAGCGGAAGCCTTCCGGCACTTGCGCCGCGTAGGACAGGTAATCGGCCAGCGGGATCGGCCCGTAGAAGCCACGGTCGATGCCGGCGGCGCGCAGCAGCGGGTGGCGCGAATAGGCCGCCAGGCCCTTGCGCGACAGCAGGCTGTCGCTGTACTCGCCGTCGTAGACGTGCCCGTTCCAGCCGGGATAGGCCCAGGACGAGGTGCCGAAATACAGCTGCGGCGGCAGCCGCGCGGCCAGCGCCTGCAGTGCCGGCGCGGCCGGAAACGGCTGCACGCTCTTGCCGCGGGCCGGTTTGCCTGGGGAGTCGGTTTGGGCGGCCGCGCCGGCTTGCGCCGCGGACCGCGCGGTTGGTGCTGCGGGGGCGGGCAGGGGCAGCCCGCCAAAGAGGTCTTCAGTCAATCGTTTCGGTTGCCTTCAGTCGTTGCCGCCGATGGGCTGTTCGTAGATATAGCGGCGCGACCACGGCAGCGAGTCGGCCTGCAGCCCGGACTTGTGGCAGACCACCTGGTAGATCGACATCTTCTCGGTCTCGAAGGCGTGCGCGCAACCGGCCAGGTAGACGCGCCAGATGCGGTATTTCTTCTCGCCGACCATGCTGCGGATGGTATCGCCGCGCGCCTCGAAGTTGTCGGCCCAGTGGTGCAGCGTGCGCGCGTAGTGCCGGCGCAGCAGCTCGACGTCGAAGGCTTCCAGGCCGCCTTGCTGCAGCGTGCGCAGCACCAGCCCGATATGCGGCAGTTCGCCCTGCGGGAACACGTAGCGGTCCATGAATTCGGCGCCGTCCATCGGCGTGGCGCCGTTGTCGGGGTCGGGCGAGGTGATGCCGTGGTTCATGGCGAAGCCGTCGTCGGCCAGCAGTTCGCGGATGCGGCCGAAGTAGCCGGGCAGGTTGTCCTTGCCCACATGCTCGAACATGCCGACGCTGGTGATGCGGTCGAAGGTGCCGGTGGTGTCGCGGTAGTCCTGCAGCCGGATTTCGATGCGGTCGGACAAGCCTGCGGCCCTGACGCGCTCGGTGGCCAGCTCGAACTGGTTCTGCGACAGCGTGATGCCCACGCAGCGCGCGCCGAACTTCTGCGCCGCGCGCAGCACCAGCGCGCCCCAGCCGCAGCCGATGTCGAGCAGCGTCTGGCCCGGCTGCAACCGGATCTTGGTCAGGATGTGGTCGATCTTCTTGATCTGCGCGGTGGCCAGGTCTTCATCGCCGTGCTCGAAGTAGGCGCAGGAATAGACCATGTTGCGGTCGAGCCAGAGCTGGTAGAAGTCGTTGGAGACGTCGTAGTGGTACTGGATCGATTCCTTGTCTTCCTGCTTGGTATGCGAGAAGTGCTGCGCCACCTTGTACAGCGCCCCGCCAGCGCGTCGCGTGGCCGCGGCCGAGAAGCCGTAGCCCACCTTGATGATGTCCGCCAGCCGGCCGTCGAAATCGATCTTGCCCTGGACGTACGCCTCGCCCAGGTTATCCAGGCTGGGGGTCAGCAGCAGCGGCAGGGCCGCGGCTTCGCGCACGGTCAGCGTCACCACCGGCTTGTCGAATTTCCCGAGCGGGTATTCGGCGCCATTCCACAGCCGCAGGCTGACCGGGAGATTGGCGTTCTCGCGCAGGTCGGCGATCCAGTTGTCGAGTTGCTTTTCCAGGGTTTGCTTGAAAAACATGCGCTTTACCTCCCGATGGTTGCGGCACACGCTTCGGCGGACGCATCCGGCAAGGAGAAACTGCGCGCAAACCTTGCCCGATCCGTCGCGAGCGCTGCAAGAAAAGAGTAGCCAAGCGACGCCTGTCTCACTTTAGTCCAATTCCGCAGCCCGTGCAGCGCATCGCCGGAAGACCCTGCCGTCGTCCCGGGAGAGGCGTAGACGCATCAGCGGACGCGCGGTGCGTCCGCGGCCCCGCGCCTCAGGGCGACAGCCGCACGATCTGCCAGCCCGTGCCCGGCTGGACCCGGTAGGCGATGCGGTCGTGCAGCCGCGACGGCCGCCCCTGCCAGAATTCCAGCGCGGTCGGCACCAGCCGGTAGCCGCCCCAGTAGGGCGGGCGCGGCGGGTTTTCGCCGAATTTGCTGCGGTATTCCTGTTCGCGCTGCTCGAGCACGTCGCGGCCGGGGACCTCCCGGCTTTGCGCCGAAGCCCAGGCGCCCACGCGCGACCCCAGCGGCCGCGTGGCGAAATACGCGTCGCTTTCGTCGTCGGAGACCTTCTCGACGCGGCCTTCGACGCGCACCTGGCGTTCCAGCTGGACCCAGTGGAACAGCAGCGCCGCGCGCGGGTTGGCCGCCAGGTCCAGGCCCTTGCGGCTTTCATAGTTGGTAAAGAAAGTGAAGCCGCGGTCGTCGATGCCCTTGAGCAGCACGATGCGCGCCGAGGGCTGGCCGTCGGCATCGACCGTGGCCAGCGTCATGGCATTGGGTTCAGGCAGCTTGGCCGTGACCGCTTCGTCGAACCAGCGCCTGAACTGGCTCATGGGGTCGGGGGCCACGTCGGATTCGGACAGCGCGCCCAGCACATAGGTGCGGCGCAGGTCGGCAAGTTGGGTCATGTCGCAATCATCAGGGAATCGGTCCGGAAGCGCGGTGCGCGCGGGGGCGGGAGCGCGGGTCCGGCTGATTCGAGTATAGCGAATGCATCGGGGGCCGCATTTGCGTGGCGACAACCCCGACCGGCGGGCGCGGGCGCGTCATCCGCCGGCGGTCGGCCGCGCCGGCGGCGCCAGCGCCTTGCGCCCCTGGCGCCGCGAATAGTAGCCGGCCGCGCCCATCGCCCCCGCCATCGACAGGAAGATCGGCAGCATGCCCAGCGCCGTGCCGACCACGCCGAAGGTGAGCGGCCAGACCACCTGGCTGGTGTTCAGCACCGCCGAGCGCAGGCCCAGCGCCTCGCCCGCGCGCCCGTGCGGCGACGCGGTGT
>JABFVP010000534.1 GCA_013362725.1 Cupriavidus sp. | reverse complement strand
AGTGCGGCGCGGTTGAGCTGGTCGATCCACCACGCCATGCGGCCGTCGGCGGGACGGTTCAGGCCGATGCCAAGCAGGCCGTCGACGATCGCGGCGGTGCCGGCGGGCCAGGGCGCGTCCTGCGCGGCGTCCGGGTCCGCCATCACGCTCGACGGCACGCCTGCGGCCTGCGCCTGCTGCCACGCGGTGGCGGCATCGGACGGCAGGCGCTGCGGATCGGCGGCCAGCCAGACCTGCACCGCGCGCCCGGCGCGATGCAGCTGGGTGGCGGCGACCAGCGCATCGCCGCCGTTGTTGCCGGGGCCGGCCAGGAGCAGCAACGGGCCGTCGGGCGCATGGCAGGCAAGCCAGCGCGCCGCGGCCGTGCCGGCGCGCGACATCAGCGTGAAGGCCGGCAACTGCGCCAGCGCGGCGTGCTCGAGGCGGCGGATCGCGGCCACGTCGTAGAGCGGCACCGGTTCCGTTGCGGCGGCATCGAGGGGAAGCCAGCCGTGTTCGTGGTCGGTGGGCGTGATGAGGGTTGCGGCAGAGCGGGTCATGTCGGGCTCAATTGGCCGGCCCCAGCCCGTAGCGGTCGGGCAGCAGGCCTTCCATGTCGATCTCCGGGCCGCCGCGGCCGGCGCAAGCGCCAGCGCTGGCGGCGATCTGGTCAGCCGCAATCTTGCCTGATCCGCAGCTCATCGCCCAGCCCGTCGAACCATGGCCGAGGTTCAGGAACAACCCGGGCACCGCGGTGGGTCCGATCAGCGGCGGGCCGTCGGGCAGCATCGGCCGGGCGCCGGTCCATTGCGTGGCCTCCTGGTAGTTGCCGGCGACCGGGAACCAGTCGCGCGCGACCTTGACCAGCGTGTTGAGCGCGGCGGGGCGCAGGTCGAGCCGGCGCGAGCCCAGCTCCGCCGTGCCGGCCACGCGCAGCCGGTTGCCCATGCGCGTCAGCGCGACCTTGTACGACTCGTCCATCAGCGCGCCCAGCGGGGCCTGCAGTTCGTCGCGGATCATTACCGTGATCGAATAGCCCTTGACCGGATACAGCGGCACGCGCAGGCCCAGCGGGCGCAGCAGCGCGGCACTGTCGGCGCCGGCGGCAACCAGCACGCGCTCGGCACCGAGCACTTCTGTCGTACCCCGACCGCTGGATTCAGACAGCTCGACCTCCAGCTTGCCTGCCGCGCCGGGCCGCAGGCGCGTCACCTGCGTGTCGAAGCGAAACGACACGCCCGCGGCCTGCGCATGCCGCTGCAGCGCGCGCACGAACATCGGGCAGTTGCCGGATTCATCCTCGGGCAGGTGCAGGCCGCCGGCCAGCGGCGTGCCGGCGGCCAGGCCCGGTTCGATCCGGCGGCATTCGGCGGCGCTGACCAGCCGGTGCGGCACGTTGTTCTCGCGCAGCAGGGCGATGGCGGGTCCGGCCAGGTCCAGGTCGCGCGCGCTGCGGAACAGCTGCAGGTAGCCTTGCGACTGCTCGTAGTCGATCTCCAGCTCGCTGCGCAGCCGGTGCAGGCAGGCGCGGCTGTAGAATGCCAGCCGCTGCATGCGCAGCTTGTTGGCGCGGTAGCGCTCGAGCCGGCATTCGCGCAGCCAGCGTGCGATCCAGCGCCACATCGCCGGGTCCGCGGCGGGGCGGAACAGCACCGGCGCCTCGCGCGCGAACAGCGTGCGCAGGATCTTGGCCGGCATGCCGGGCGCGGCCCAGGGCGTGACGTAGCCGGGCGCGATCACGCCGGCATTGCCGAAGCTGGCTTCCTGTGCCGGCGCGCCGCGGCGCTCGAGCACGGTCACGTCGAAACCGGCCTGGCGCAGGTACCACGCCGAAGCGACTCCGATCGCGCCGGCGCCGATCACGATCACATGCATCGCCGCGGGAACCTCCCTCGCGTGTCCGTTGCCATGCGGGCCAAGGCTACTTCACCTCCTGCTGCATGACCGCGTCCGGCAGCCACGTCACCATGCCGGGCCAGATCGTGACGATGGCGATTGCCACCACCATCATCATGAAGAACGGCAGCGAGACCCGCGCGATGTAGTTGCTGTCCTTGCCGGTCATGCTTTGCAGCACGAACAGGTTGAAGCCCACCGGCGGCGTGACTTCGGCGATCTCCACCAGCAGCACGATGAAGATGCCGAACCAGACCAGGTCGAAGCCGGCTGCCTGCACCATCGGCAGCACCGTGGCGGTGGTCAGCGCGATCATCGAGATGCCGTCCAGCGCCGTGCCCAGCACGATGTAGATCACCGTCAGCACCGCGATCAGCGCCCACGGCGACAGCTGCAGCGCAGCCACCCACTCCGCCAGCGCGCGCGGGATGCCGGTAAAGCTCATGGTGACCGACAGGAACGAGGTCGCGCCCAGCACGAACATGATCATCGCGGTCAGGCGCGTGGCCGACATCAGGCTGTCCCAGAAGGCCGCGCGCGTGAGCGAGCCGCCCACCCACGCCAGCGCCAGCGACGCGACCACGCCATAGGCGGCGGCTTCGGTGGCGGTGGCGTAGCCGGTCACCATGATCCAGGTGATGAAGGCAATCAGCACGATGCAAGGCAACAGCTGGCGGAACGAGGCCAGCCGCGAGCGCCAGCCGAAATGCTCCGACGCCGGGGTCTTGTCCGGGTTGGCCAGGGCCCAGACCACGATATAGCCCGAGAACAGCAGCATCAGCAGCAGCCCCGGGATAAAGCCGGCCAGGAACACGCGGATGATCGACACGTCGGCCGAGACCGCGTACACCACCATCGTGATCGACGGCGGGATCAGGATGCCGAGCGTGCCGGCGCACGACAGCGAGCCCAGCGTGACGCGCTCGTCGTAGCCGCGCCGGGTCAGCTCGGGCAAGGCCGACTTGGCGATGGTGGCGCAGGTGGCCGCCGACGAGCCCGACACCGAGCCGAAGATGCCGCAGCCCAGGATGTTGACGTGCATCAGCCGCCCGGGCAGCCAGCTCAGCCATGGCGACAGCCCGTTGAACATCTGCTCGGACAGCCGGGTGCGGAACAGGATCTCGCCCATCCACACGAACAGCGGCAGCGACGCCAGCGTGTACGAGGCGCTCGACGACCACCACGCATTGGCCAGGCTTACCAGCGCCTCGCGGTCGGAGAACACCACCAGCCCGACCCACGAGGTGACCGCGATGGCCACGGGGATCCACGCGCCCAGCGCGAGGAAGACGATCAGCACCAGCAGCAGGATCAGTGCAACCACGACCGTGCTCATCAGACCGTCTCCCCGAAATCGCCGGCGGCAAGCTTGGCTTCCTGGGCCAGCTGGTAGCGCGGCTTCTGCCGCCGCACCACGCGCAGCCATTCGTCGGCGACCGCCAGCAGGAAACCGGTGCAGCCCAGCACCGCGAAACTCTGCGGTATCCACAGCGGGATCACGATCTGGCCCTGCGAGACATCGCCGATGTCCCAGCTCTGCCAGGCAAAGGTGCCCAGCGCCCAGGTTGCATAGGCGGCGAACACCAGGCAGATGGTCAGCGAGACCAGTTCCAGCAGCCAGCGCCGGCGCGGGCCGAGCGCCGACAGCAGCATCTCCACGCGCACGATGCCGCCATGCTGGAAGGTCTGGCCGAGCACCAAGAAGGCGGAGGCGGCGCACAGCCAGGCCACGATATCGTCGCCGCCCTTGAAGATCACCGAGGTTTCGCGCGACAGCGACATCAGGATCATGATCACGCAGACGGCAAGGATGCACAGCGCGCCGAGCGTGGCGAACAGGTCCAGCACGCGGTCGAGCCAGCGCTTGGGGGAGGGGGCAGTGGGCATGATGGGCGGCGAAGATAAGGATGGGCGCGCCGCATGGCAGCCGGCGCGGCCGCGCTGCAGGACGCTGGAGGTCGGCGGGACGCGGATCCGAGGGCCTACTTGCGGTAGGCGTCGAGGATGGCCTTGCCGTCAGGGCCCGCGCTCTTGGCCCAGTCGTCGACCATGGTCTGGCCCAGCTTCTGCATGTCGGCCTTGAGCTGCGGCGACGGCGGCTGCACCGTCATGCCGTTTTTGGCGAGCGTGGCCAGGTATTCCCTGGTCTTCTGCTCCGACACCTGCCAGCCGCGCTTCTCGGCGTCGGCGACAGCCTTGAGCAGCGCGTCCTGGGTGGGTTTGTCGAGCGCCGCGAAGGCCTTCTTGCTGACCACCAGCATGTTCTTGGGCAGCCAGGCATCGACGGCATAGAAGTACTTCACGCTCTCCCACACCTTGGTGTCGACGCCGGTCGCTCCCGACGACATGAAGGAGTTGACGGTGCCGGTGGCGAGCGCCTGCGCCAGGTCGGCGGCCTGGATCGTGACCGGCTGCGCGCCGACCAGCTCGGCGATGCGCGAGGTGGCGGGATTGTAGGCGCGCCACTTCAGGCCCTTCATGTCGGCGGCCGAATGGATCGGCTTGTTGGCGTAGATGCCCTGCGGCGGCCAGGCCACCGCGTACAGCAGCTTCAGCCCCTGCTTGTCGAGCACCTTCTCCGTGACCGGGCGCGAGGCTTGCCACAGCCTGTAGGCATCGGCATAGCTGGTGGCCAGGAACGGCACCGCGTCGACGCCGAAGATCGGGTTCTCGTTGGCCAGCAGCGACATCAGGATCTCGCCCATCTGCACCTGGCCGGTCTGCACGCCGCGCTTGATCTCGTTGGCCTTGAGCAGCGACCCGTTCGGATGCAGCATGATCTTGAGCTTGCCGCCGGTGGCCTTGTCGACGTCGCTGGCCATCTGCTGCAGGTTCTCGGTGTGCAGGTTGGCGACGGGGTAGCCGGTGGGCAGGTCCCACTTGGTGTCCGCCTGTGCCGCCACGGCGGCCAGCATCAGCGTGGCCGCGATCATTGCCTTGACTCGCATCTCGATCTCTCCTGGTGTGCGCGCGGGGGCGCGGTGGTACAGCGGGTTGCGTACTACCTGGTGCCACGCGCAGCCCTGGCTCCGGGCCGGGCGCGCGGCGCAAGATCAACGGCGCGGCGGCGGGCTCAGTCGTCGCGCGCTGAGGGCTGCACGATGGGCTGCACGATGCGTTCCAATGCAAGCGCCGTGCCGAGCAGCGCGGCGTCGCGCATCGGCCCGTGCGACAGCATCAGCCCCACCGGCAGCTCGTCCGGCGCGTGGCAGGGCATGGACAGCGAGCAGCCGTCGAAGAAATTGAAGGCCGAGGTATTGCGCAACAGCAGGGCATTGACGCGGAAGAAGTGCGCGTCATCGGTGCGCAGCGGCCCGATCTCGGGCGCCACCATCGGCACGGTGGGGCAGACCACGGCGTCGAAGCCGGCCAGCCTGGCTTCCATGCGGGCGATCCAGTCCAGCCGCGCGCGGCCCAGGTCGATATAGTCGGCGGCGCTGATGCCGGCGCCGCGGTCGATGCGCGACGCCACGCGCGGGTCGTAGCGGTCGCGACGGGTCGCCAGCAGGTGGCGGTGGATGGCATAGGCCTCGGCCGCGCTGAAGCCGCCGTGCGCGTTCAGCGCGGCGAGTTCGCTCAGTTCGGGCAGGTCGACATGCTCCAGCCGCACGCCGGCGGCCGACAGCCGGCCCAGCGCGCGGTCGAAGGCGCGCGCCACCACCGGGTCGAGATCGTCCAGCAGCAGCTGGCGCGGGATCGCCAGCCGCGTGGCGGCGGGATCGGTCACGCGCGGCAACACCGCGCTGTCGGCGATCACGCTGTCCACCGCGATGCAGTCGCCGACCGTGCGCGCCATGGCGCAGGCGGTGTCGAGCGTATATGACAGCGGGAAGGCCCCGGCCAGCGGCACGCGCCGCGCGGTGGGCTTGAAGCCGGTGATGCCGCACAGCGCGGCCGGGATGCGGATCGAGCCGCCGGTGTCGCTGCCGCGCGCGGCTACCGCCAGCCCCAGCGCCACCGATACCGCGGCGCCCGACGACGATCCGCCCGGAATGCGCGCGGCGCCGTCGCTGCCGGCCGGATTGGCGGGCGTGCCGTAATGGGGATTGATGCCCACGCCCGAGAACGCGAACT
>JABFVP010000140.1 GCA_013362725.1 Cupriavidus sp. | reverse complement strand
CCTCGACCGACCGGGCCAGGGTCTCGCTCTCGGCCGCGCTCTTGATCACCTTCAGCCCGTCGCGCAGCCACTGGATGGTGGCGCCGCCCATGAACACGCCGCCCTCCAGGCAATACTGGGTCTGGCCGCGGTACTGCCAGCCGATGGTGGTCAGCAGCCGGTTGCGCGACGCGACCGGCTGCGCGCCGGTATTCATCAGCAGGAAGCAGCCGGTGCCGTAAGTGTTCTTGGCCATGCCCGGCACCAGGCAGGCCTGGCCGAAGGTGGCGGCCTGCTGGTCGCCGGCGATGCCGGCGATCGGGATCGGCATGCCGAACAGCCGCGCCGAGGTGCGCGCGACCTCGCCGCTGGAGGGCACCACCTCGGGCAGCAGCGCGTGCGGGATGTCGAGCAGCGCCAGCAGCGTGTCGTCCCACGTGAAGCTGTGGATGTTGAACAGCATCGTGCGCGAGGCATTGGAGACGTCGGTAACATGACGCGCGCCGTCGGTCAGCTGCCAGATCAGCCAGCTGTCGACGGTGCCGAAGGCGAGCTCGCCGCGCTGCGCGCGCTCGCGCGCGCCTTCGATGTTGTCGAGCATCCAGCGCAGCTTGGTGCCGGAAAAATAGGCGTCGATGACCAGGCCGGTCTTGTCGCGGAACAGCTCGCCGTGGCCTGCGGCCTGCAGCGCCTCGCACATCGGCGCGGTGCGGCGGTCCTGCCAGACCAGCGCGCGGCCGACCGGCTCGCCGGTCTTGCGGTCCCACAGCAAGGTAGTCTCGCGCTGGTTGGTGATGCCGATGGCGCGCACCTGCGAGGCGCCGATGCCGGCATCGGCCAGCACCGCGTGCGCCACCGCCAGCTGCGATTGCCAGATCTCGTAGGGATCGTGCTCGACGTGGCCGGGATGTGGGTAATATTGGCGGAACTCGCGCTGCGCCAGCCGCACCACGTTGCCGGCATGATCGAACAGGATGGCGCGCGAGCTGCTGGTGCCCTGGTCGAGCGCCAGCACGTATTGCGGCTTGGCGGGAAGCTGGGACGGGGCAGGGCGCTGGTCCTGCGCGGCGGGCTGGTTCATGCGATCGATCCTGACAATGACAATGCGCACCGGCGCGGCCGGTGCATGGAATCCTGATGGCTGAAACGTCTTCTTTGCCGGCCGCCGAGGCCATGGCACGGATCGCCGCCTCGCTGGCGGCGCGCAGCGGCTTCGATGCCGCCGCCAAGCTGCGGCTGATGGCCGACGGCCGCCAGGTCGGCTGGCTGCCGCGCACGCATGCCGGCATCCTGCGCGGTATCGACATCGGCCCTGGCGTCGTGCTGGGCCCGGAGCAGCCGCTCGCCGATGGCTCCGTGGCCGTGGCCTTGCTCCCCGGCCGCGACGATTTCGATGCGCGCAGCACCGCGCTGCAGGCGCTGGCCGGCCAGTTGGCCGACGCCGGCCATGTGCGCGGCTGGCGCGACGAGCTGTTCGCGGTCACCGCAGCGCTGGATGCGCCCGCAGCCGCGGTGGTGGAGCGCGCCGCGGCGCGCTTCCTGGGGCTGCTGACCTTTGCCTCGCACATGAACGGCATCGTCGACGGCGCCGCGGGCGACCCGCCCGCCCTGTGGATCTCGCGCCGCAGCCCGGCCAAGGCCGTCGACCCCGGCATGTGGGACAACCTGGTCGCCGGCGGCATGCCCCACGGCAGCGATCCGCTGGCGACGCTGGTGCGCGAGTGCGAGGAGGAGTCCGGCATCCCGCCCGACCTGGCGCGGGGCGTGCAGGCGCACGGCATGATCGAGGTGCTGCGCGACCTGCCCGAAGGCGTGCAGTGGGAGCAGGTCTATGTCTACGACCTGCTGCTGCCGCCGGACTTCATTCCGCGCAACCAGGACGGCGAGGTCAGCGAGCACCGGCGCGTCGAGCTGGCGCCATTGCTTGCTATCATGTCGGCCGGCGCCATGACGGTCGATGCGACACTGGTGACGCTGGATGCCCTTGGACGGCGTGGCTGGCTCGGTGCCGGCGATCACGACTGAGCCGTTGCGTGATCCAGCGCCACGGGTATTGCCCCCGGTATTGACCATTGCATTGACCGAGCCCCCCTGGCTTTCACGGCCTTGCGCCGCGCCACCCAGACAGAACCACACACCATGAGCAACACCGGATTCATCCTGACCATCTCGTGCCCTGACCAGCCGGGCATCGTCCACGCTGTCTCGGGCCTGCTGTTCCAGCACGGCTGCAATATCGTCGATTCCGACCAGTACGGGGACGAGTTCGCCGGCCGCTTCTTCATGCGCGTGCATTTCACCCCGGCCGCCGGTGGTCCCGACCTCGCCAC
The DNA here is from genome assembly GCA_013362725.1 of Cupriavidus sp. GTDB lineage: Bacteria > Pseudomonadota > Gammaproteobacteria > Burkholderiales > Burkholderiaceae > Cupriavidus. The sequence continues at coordinate 3,692 of JABFVP010000140.1, read as the reverse complement.
GCTGAAGGCCGCGTTCGCGCCGGTGGGCGACCAGTTCGGCATGCAGTGGGAGCTGAACGACGCCGCGGTGAAGCCGCGCGTGATGATCATGGTGTCGAAGATCGGCCATTGCCTGAACGACCTGCTGTTCCGCGCCAAGGCGGGCGGGCTGCCGGTCGAGATCGCGGCCATCGTCTCGAACCACCGCGACTTCTACCAGCTGGCGGCGTCGTACGACGTGCCGTTCTTCCACCTGCCGCTGATGAACGCGTCGGCCGAGCAGAAAGCCGCGCAGGAAGCGCGCGTGTTCGACGTGGTGCAGGAGCAGAAGATCGACCTGGTGGTGCTGGCGCGCTACATGCAGGTGCTGTCGAACGATCTGTGCCGCAAGCTGGCGGGCCGCGCGATCAATATCCACCATTCGTTCCTGCCCAGCTTCAAGGGCGCCAAGCCGTACTACCAGGCGCACGACCGCGGCGTGAAGCTGATCGGCGCCACCGCGCACTACGTCACCGCCGACCTCGACGAAGGCCCGATCATCGAGCAGGAGATCGAGCGCGTGGACCACAGCATGGACCCTGACCAGCTCACCGCCGTCGGCCGCGACGTCGAATGCGTGGCGCTGGCGCGCGCGGTCAAGTGGCATGCCGAACACCGCATCCTGCTGAACGGCCACAAGACCGTGGTGTTCAAGTAATTCTTCTCCCCTCCGGTTTGCTCCCCTCGCCCGCTTGCGGGAGAGGGGCAGGGGGAGAGGGCAGGCCTGCCGCATCAGCGAGGCATGCCGCATCGCCCGCCGTGCCCGCGCCAGCGAGGCAGCCCGAGATCGCATCCGGGCGCAATCACTCCCGCTCTGCCACCACACACTTCACCCCACTGTCGGCCAGGATCTGGTCGAACGGCGCCGCCAGCGGCGCGTCGGTAAACAGCCGGTCCACCTGCGACACATGCGCCAGCTCGACCATGGCCTGGCGGTTGAACTTGCTGGCGTCCGCCGCCAGCCAGACCTCGCGTGAATGCTCGATGATGGTCCGCGCCACCTTGACCTCGCGGAAGTCGTAGTCGCGCAGGGTGCCGTCGGCCTCGATGCCCGAGATGCCGATCAGCCCGATATCGACCTTGAACTGGCGGATGAACTCCACCGTGGCCTCGCCGACGATGCCGCGGTCGCGCGAACGCAGCACGCCGCCGGCGACGATGACTTCGCAATCGGGGTTGTCGGCGAGGATATTGGCCACGTGCAGGTTGTTGGTGATCACGCGCAGGCCGCGATGGTGCACCAGCCCGCGCGCGATCTCTTCCACCGTGGTGCCGATGTTCAGGATCAGCGAGCAGCCCTCGGGCACCGCCGCTGCCACCGCGCGCGCGATGCGCGCCTTGCCCTCGGCGTTGAGCACCTGCCGCTGCCGGTAGGCGATGTTCTCGGTGGTCGAGTCTTCCACCCGCACCCCGCCATGGAAGCGCGCCAGCATGCCGTTCTCGGCCAGCATGTTGACATCGCGGCGCACCGTCTGGAGCGTGACGCCGAACTTGCGCGCAAGTTCGTCGATGGAGGCAAAGCCCTGGGTGCGGACTTCTTCGAGCAGGGCCGTCTGGCGGGGATTGAGGGTCATGCGGGGATTCTAGTTCAAACACAAACGAAAACAAAATGATGCGGTGCACTATTGTATTATGTTCGTTTTGTTGCTAAAACGAGCGTGAAGCCAAGATTGGTGCGCCTGCATCGAACGCAAGCCGTATGTCGGCACGTCGTCGGCCGGCAGCATATCGAACATGGAGACCGGATGCAGCTACGTTTGGAAGGCGTCGCACAGCAGGCAGGCTCGCAGGCGTATCTCTATCCGATGACGCTGGCCCCGGTTCCCGGCGCGGTCACCATCCTGCTGGGCGCGACGCAGGCGGGCAAGACTTCGCTGATGCGGGTGATGGCGGGGCTCGACCGGCCCAGCGCCGGGCGCGTACTGGTCGACGGCGACGACGTCACCGGCATGCCGGTGCGCGAGCGCAATGTGTCGATGGTCTACCAGCAGTTCATCAACTACCCGTCGCTCAGGGTCTTCGACAACATCGCGTCGCCGCTGCGGCTGCGGCGCCAGGCAGCGGCCGGCGAGATCGCCGCGCGCGTGCGCGAGCTGGCGGCGCGGCTGCATATCGACCACCTGCTGGAGCGCTATCCGGCAGAGCTTTCCGGCGGCCAGCAGCAGCGCGTGGCGCTGGCCCGCGCGCTGGCCAAGGAAGCGCCGCTGATGCTGCTGGACGAGCCGCTGGTCAACCTGGACTACAAGCTGCGCGAGGAGTTGCGCGAAGAGCTGACCCAGCTGTTCGCGCACGGCGACGCCACCGTGATCTACGCCACCACCGAGCCCGGCGAGGCGCTGCTGCTGGGCGGGCACACCGCGGTGCTCGATGCCGGCGAGCTGCTGCAGTACGGCCCGACGCCGCAGGTCTTCCACTATCCCGATTCACTGCGCGTGGCGCGCGCCTTCAATGATCCGCCGATGAACCTGGTCGAGGGCCGGCTTGAGCGCGGCAAAGTGACGCTGCCCGGAGCGATCGAAGTGCCCGTGCCCGGCGTGGCGGCGCACGACGGGCCGGTAACGCTCGGCGTGCGCGCCTCCGCTTTGCGCCTGGCCAGCGAGACCGGCGCGGTCGCGGTGCCGGGCCGCGTGGCGCTGGCCGAGTTGTCGGGGTCGGACACCTTTGTCCATGCCGATACCGCGGTCGGCAACCTGGTGGCGCAGTTCGCGGGCGTGCTCGACCTGCAGCTGGGCGCGCCGGTGACGCTGCACCTGCTGCCCGAACAGCTTTACCTGTTCGACGCCGACGGTCGCCGCATCCATGCGCCGCGCCGGCCCGGCGGGCTCGCGGCCGAGGTGCCCGGCGGCGCCGCAATGGCAACCCCAGCGGCAGGAGGCTGAGATGGCGCGCATCGACCTGGATCTGGCGCACTCGTATGTGCCCGACCCGCGCAGCGACGACGACTACGCGTTGCTGCCGCTGCGCTTCACCTTTGAAGACGGTGGTGCCTATGCGTTGCTGGGCCCGTCCGGCTGCGGCAAGACCACGCTGCTGAACTGCATTTCCGGGCTGCTGCGCCCGTCACACGGCACCATTGCCTTCGACGGCCGCGACGTCACCGGCGCCACGCCGCAGGCGCGCAATATCGCCCAGGTGTTCCAGTTCCCGGTGATCTACGACACCATGACCGTCGGCGAGAACCTGGCCTTCCCGCTGCGCAACCGCGGCGTGCCCGAGGCGCAGGTGCGCGAGCGGGTCGGGCGCGTTGCCGAGATGCTGGACCTGTCGGCGACGCTCGGGCGCCGCGCCAGCGGCCTGGCCGCCGATGCCAAGCAGAAGATCTCGCTTGGGCGCGGACTGGTGCGCCAGGACGTGTCGGCCATCCTGTTCGACGAGCCGCTGACGGTGATCGACCCGCAGCTCAAATGGCAGCTGCGGCGCAAGCTCAAGGAGATCCACCACGAGTTTCGCCTGACGCTGATCTACGTCACCCATGACCAGACCGAGGCGCTGACCTTTGCCGACCAGGTGGTAGTGATGTCGCGCGGCAAGGCGGTGCAGGCGGGGCCGGCCGACGCGCTGTTCGAGCGGCCCGCGCATACCTTCGTCGGTCACTTCATCGGCTCGCCGGGCATGAACTTCCCGTCCGGGCAATGGCGCGACGGCGCCATCGACGTGGCCGGGCGGCGCTATAT
>JABFVP010000053.1 GCA_013362725.1 Cupriavidus sp. | reverse complement strand
GCCATGTCGCCGTGGCCATCGGCCTGCGCCTGCAGTGCCGCCAGCGCGGCCCGGATGGCATCGACGTCGGCCGGGGTGCGCCGCTGCGCCGCCATTTCGGCGCAGGCCGCTTCTACCACCCGGCGCAGCTCGAACAGCTGGGCCAGCGTCGGGCCGCCATCAGGTGCGCTGGCGACGCGCCAGGCCTGCCCGCCCGGGGTGTCGGAGACATAGGCGCCGGAGCCCTTGCGCGTCACCAGCACGCCATCGGCCTTCAGCTGGGCAATGGCCTCGCGCACGATCGGGCGGCTGACGCCGAAGGCGTCGGCCAGCGCGGACTCCGCCGGCAGGCGCGCACCCGCGCCGTAGCGGCCGGCAAGGATGTCGTCATGCAGAGTCTGGGCGATACGGGTGGCAAGCGAAGCCGGGCGGGGTAGGAGTGTAGTCATGTCGCTTAATATGTCAGGCTGTCTGACAGCTTTGCTCATTCTGGCCGCAACTTTGCGGCGCGTCAAGCTCGCCGCAGTAACCCATGCTACACATGTGATCCCGACCTCCATCGCGCCGGCCTAAATTTCACCGCGCTGACGCCGATAGAAGCCCAATACAGGTGGCGGAGTCCGTGCGTCAGTTCCGCCCAGGGCTCGTCGCGTCCCAGCACGCCCACGCCGGGGCCAACTGCAAACCGCCATGATCCAGCTCACCCCTAACGATCTTCCCGTCGGCCACCCGCTGCCCTGGTCATTGCTCGATGGCGATGGCAACCTGGTGCTCGGCAGCGGCAACATCATTCCCGATGCGCGCGACCTGGCGCTGGTGTTCCGCCACGGCACGGTGTGCCGCGACGATGCCGGCGACGAGGCCGCCCAGGACTTGCGCCCGGCCAGCGGACCGCTCGGCCTGCAGGTCGGCACGCTGCTGCATCTCAAGCTCGACGGCGAGGCCGCGCGCCCGGCCGCCAGCCGGCTGATCGGCTTTATCGAGCAGGGCCTCTTTGTCACCTGGCCGCAACTGGGCGGGCGCGACCTGCCGCTGCAGGCCGGCGATGGCGTGGTGCTGCGCGGCTTCTCCGGGCAGGCCATCCACAGCTTCACCTCGACCATTACCGCGGTGTGCCGCAGCCCGTTCCGTTACCTGGTGCTGTCCGCGCCGGTGCAGCAGCACGCTACGCCGGTGCGCAAGGCGGCGCGGGTGCCGACCCGCCTGGCCGCTTATCTGACCGAACCGGGCGATGACGACGGCATCGACCGCAGCACGGCGCGCCTGTCGCTGCTGTCCGACCTCAGCACCGGTGGCGCATTGGTACAGACCACCGCGCCGGCCCCCGCGCCTGGCAGTCGGGTGCGGCTGCGCTTCAACCTGCGTACCGCGTCGCTGGACAGCGAGGTGGTGATCGATGGCTGGGTCCGCATGCCGCCAGCCGGGGCGGCCGGCGACGATGCCGACTTCCCCGCGTTCGGCGTGGCCTTCGATGTTCTGGCCGAGCGCGAACTGACGCTGCTGCAGTGCTACATCTACGAACAGTTGCTGTCCAGCACCCGCATGCCGGTGCAGCCGGCCGCGGCAGCTGCGGTTTAGAGGGAATCCGCCAAGGTTTTGATTGTCTCCAACTGGACGCGCTGCGCAGGCAGGCTTTCGACAATCCGAGCGAGGCGCTGCAGGCGGAGGTGGTGGATAGGGCGATGGCTGCAAAAAAAAACGGCACCGTAAATCGGTGCCGTCATTCCGCCAGCTGATGGTGTGCTCCCGCTTGCGGGAGCGGGGATCAAACCGGCAGCGTCTTACATCCCAACGTAATTCGGACCGCCGCCACCCTCCGGCGTCACCCACACAATGTTCTGCGTCGGGTCCTTGATATCGCAGGTCTTGCAGTGCACGCAGTTCTGCGCGTTGATCTGCAGGCGCTCCTTGCCCGAAGTCTCGTCCTGCACGAACTCGTACACCCCCGCCGGGCAGTAGCGCGACTCCGGGCCGGCGTATTTGTCCAGGTTGATGTCGACCGGCACGCTGGCGTCCTTCAGCGTCAGGTGCGCCGGCTGGTTTTCTTCATGGTTGGTGTTGCTGATGAAGACCGAGCTGAGGCGATCGAAGGTCAGCTTGCCGTCCGGCTTCGGATACTCGATCTTCTGGCATTCGGCCGCCGGCTTCAGGTACACGTGGTCCGGCTTGGCGCGGTGGATGGTCCACGGCGGGTTGCGCACCCCCAGCTTGGGCAGCAGCCATTGCTCGATGCCGGTCATCAGCGTGGCGGTGGTGCGGCCCTTCTTGAACCACTGCTTGAAGTTCTTGGCCTGCAGCAGCTCCTTGTACAGCCAGCTCTGTTCGAACGCGGCAGGGTAGGCGCTCAGCTCGTCGTGCTGGCGGCCTGCCTGCAGCGCGTCGTAGGCGGCCTCGGCGGCCAGCATGCCGGTCTTGATCGCGGCGTGGCTGCCCTTGATGCGCGAAGCATTCAGGTAGCCAGCATCGCAGCCGACCAGCGCGCCGCCCGGGAACACGGTCTTGGGCAGCGACAGCAGGCCGCCGGCGGTGATGGCGCGCGCGCCGTACGACAGGCGCTTGCCGCCTTCGAAGTACTGGCGGATTTCCGGATGGGTCTTGAAGCGCTGGAATTCCTCGAACGGAGACAGCCACGGGTTGGTGTAGTCCAGCCCGACCACGAAGCCGACCGCGACCTTGTTGTCTTCCATGTGGTACAGGAACGAGCCGCCGTAGGTGGCCGGGTCCAGCGGCCAGCCGGCCGTGTGCACCACCAGGCCGGGCTTGTGCCTGGCCGGGTCGATCTCCCACAGCTCCTTCAGGCCGATGCCGTAGCTCTGCGGATCCTTGCCGGCGTCCAGGCCGAACTTGGCGATCAGCTGCTTGCCCAGGTGGCCGCGCGAGCCTTCGGCGAAGATGGTGTACTTGGCATGCAGCTCCATGCCAAGCTGGAAGTTGTCGGTAGGCTCGCCTTCCTTGTTGATGCCCATGTTGCCGGTAGCCACGCCCTTGACCGAGCCGTCTTCGTTGTACAGCACCTCGGCGGCGGGGAAGCCCGGGAAGATCTCGACGCCCAGCGCCTCGGCCTGCTGGCCCAGCCAGCGCACGAAGTTCGACAGGCTGACGATGTAGTTGCCTTCGTTGTGGAAGCACTCGGGCAGCAGCGCCGGCGGCGTGCCCTTGGAGCCGGTCTCGTTCAGGAACAGGAACTTGTCCTCGGTCACGGCCTGGTTCAGCGGCGCGCCCAACTCCTTCCAGTTCGGGATCAGCTCGTTCAGGGCGCGCGGGTCCATGATGGCGCCCGACAGGATGTGCGCGCCGGGCTCGGAACCCTTTTCCAGCACGCAAACGTTGACGTCGGCGCCTTTCTCCTGCGCGAGGTGCTTCAGGCGGATGGCGGTGGCCAGGCCGGCGGGGCCGCCGCCGACGATGACCACGTCGTATTCCATGGCTTCGCGCGGGCCGAACTGCTCCAGGAGCTGTTGCTGATCCATTTGTCTCTAACCCTCTGTTTCTTTGCTGCTAGCTGGCAATTGTGGGAAATGCGGTGATCGTTGTGCTGAGAACCGGTCCAGGGCGCGGCGCATGGGCCGCCGGGGAGCCGCGCGGGCGCGGCGGTGAAATCGGTGCTGTTTCGGTGTCGAACAGCGCCGGAACGGCGTCCGGACACGGCTGGATCGCGCGTTTTCCCTCTTTCCCTTTGCGGGCCAAGTTCTTAGAATCTCCGGCATTGTCCGGGACTCGCCACCCACAGGCAAGGATTTTTTTGGAACGGTCGTTCTTTTTTTGATATGCTGCCTTCTGCTCCTGATGAGGGCTGAGGGGCTCCCGCACAAGAGGTAATCATGGGTTTGTCGATCAATCTGGAAGGCAAGGTGGCGCTGGTGACCGGCGCCTCGAGCGGGCTGGGCTCGCGTTTCGCCACGGTGCTCGCCGCCGCCGGCGCCAAGGTGGTGCTGGCCTCGCGCCGCACCGAGCGGCTCAAGGAGCTGCGCGCCGCGATCGAGGCCGAGGGCGGCAGCGCGCACGTGGTGCGCCTGGACGTGACCGACCCGGACAGCATCCGCGCCGCGGTGGCGCACGCCGAGACCGAAGCCGGCGCCATCGATATCCTGGTCAACAACTCGGGCGTGTCGACCACGCAGAAGCTGACCGAGGTGGCGCCCGAAGACTTCGACTTCGTTTTCGACACCAATACCCGCGGCGCGTTTTTCGTCGCGCAGGAAGTCGCCAAGCGCATGATTGCGCGCGCCAAGGGCGCCGAGCGCAACGGCAGTCCGCTGCCGCAGGCGCGCATCGTCAATATCGCGTCGGTGGCGGGGCTGAAGGTACTGTCGCAGATCGGCGTTTATTGCATGAGCAAGGCGGCGGTGGTGCACATGACGCGCGCCATGGCGCTGGAATGGGCGCGCCATGGCATCAATTCCAACGCCATCTGCCCCGGCTATATCGACACCGATATCAACCACCACCACTGGGATTCCGACGCCGGGCAGAAGCTGATCCAGATGCTGCCGCGCAAGCGCCTGGGCAAGCCGGAAGACCTCGACGGCCTGTTGCTGCTGCTGGCATCGGACCAGTCGCAGTTCATCAACGGCGCCGTGATCACCGCCGACGACGGCATGGTCTGAGCGCCTGCGCGCTGACACCGGGGGCGCAAGTCCTCCGCCTCCCGCCCACGCGCCAAAAGCGCCGGCGGGATGCCCGAGCGCCAACCCAGGGCTTATCCGGTCCCCTTGGGCGCGCCGTCGTCAGTACGCGTCAAACTTCAGAAATTTCGTGCGTGGCAGGCCAGTCTTGGCATAATCCGCCATGTCTGCAGATTAAGTCTTTACATACAAAGCGAGAACGCCGCGGTGGCCGCATGGCCCGAGCGGCCCTGGACCGGAGGCCGGGGAGATGGAGCAACAACAAGAGGCACGGCGCAACGCCGTGCCGCAACACGTCGTCGATTCCGCGGTGATCCCGCAGGCGGCAGACGAAGCGCAGGACGCTGAATTCCGGGTTTCACCCCGCCTCGAGGACTGGATTGGCGTGATCGTGATGGTGCTGCTGGTCGGCATCACCTTCGCCAACGTGGTGGTCCGCTACTTCACCGACGAGTCGTTCGCCTGGACCGAAGAGTTCTCGGTCTTCCTGATGATCGTGCTGGCCCTGGTGGCCGGCAGCGCGGCGGTGGCGCGCGACCGCAATATCCGCATCGAGTTCTTCTTCGAACGTGGCAGCGCGGCACGGCAGCGCAGGCTGGCAATCCTGTCGGCGCTGGCGGTGGCGGTGATGTTTATCGCGCTGGCGGTGCTGGGGGCGCGCATCACCTGGGACGAATACACCTTCGGCGAAACCTCGCCCGGCATCGGCGTGCCAAGCTGGTGGTACTCGGTCTGGCTGCCGGTGCTGTCGGCCGGCATCGCGCTGCGCGCGCTGGCGCTGATGGTGCGCAATGTGCGCGCGCTCAAGGCGCTGCATGAACAGAGCCGGTCGGCGACGGAGCGTGCGCAATGACGCTGGTTGCCATCATCCTGTTCGTGGTCTTTATCGGCCTGATGCTGCTGGGCGTGCCGATCGGCGTGTCGCTCGGGCTGGGCGGCCTGGTCGCGATCGGCCTGTCCAATCTCGATACGCAGATGTTCGGCCTGCTGGCGGTGCCGCAGAACTTCTACGCGGGCCTGGCCAAATATCCGCTGCTGGCGATCCCGATGTTCGTGCTGGTGGGGTCGATCTTCGACCGCTCCGGCGTGGCGCAGCGGCTGGTGACCTTTGCCATTGCCGTGGTCGGCCGTGGCCCCGGCATGCTGCCGCTGGTGGCGATCCTGGTGGCGATGTTCCTCGGCGGCATTTCGGGTTCGGGCCCGGCCAACGCGGCCGCGGTCGGCGGCGTGATGATCGCGGCGATGTCGCGCGCGGGCTACCCCGGCTCTTACAGCGCGGCGGTGGTCGGTGCGGCCGCGGCCACCGACATCCTGATCCCGCCGTCGGTGGCGTTCATCATCTTCAGCGTGCTGGTGCCGGGCGCATCGGTGCCGGCGCTGTTCGCGGCCGGCATGATCCC
>JABFVP010000735.1 GCA_013362725.1 Cupriavidus sp. | reverse complement strand
CATAGCCGAGGCGGCGCGCAAGCCCCAGCCGGCGCCGCACCCGCGCGGGCGCTGCAGCTGGTGCTGCCGTCCACCGCGCGCTTGCCAGACCCGGTGCCGTCGGCGCAGATGACGCTGGTCGAGCAGCTGACCGAATGGGCCCGCATGCGCATCGACGAGCGCGTGTTCCGCGCCGGCATGCGCATGCCGTCGATCAGGCAGCTGGCGCAGGAGAAGGGCATCTCGCGCTTTACCGTGGTCGAGGCCTACGAGCGCCTGGTGGCGCTGGGCTACCTGGAATCGCGCCGGGGCTCGGGCTTCTACGTGCGCGAACGGGCCCCGGCCGCGCCGGCGGCCCCGGTCTCGCCCGATGCGCCGGCGGCGCGCAAGATCGACGTGACCTGGCTGCTGCGCAGCATGTTCCATACCGCCGAGGCGCACAAGGCGCCGGGACTGGGCTTCCTGCCCAACGACTGGCTCGACGGCGAGCTGATCGCCAGCGCGTTGCGCGGGCTCGGCCGCCAGCCCGGCAATCATTTCCTCGCCAGCGGCACCCCGCAGGGCTTCCTGCCGCTGCGCCAGCAGCTGCGCACACGGCTGGAAGAGCTGGAGATCCGCGCCGGCGCCGAGCAGATCGTGCTGACCTCGGGCATCACCCAGGCCCTCGACCTGATCGCCCGGCTCTACCTGCAGCCCGGCGACGCGGTGCTGGTGGGCGATCCGGCGTGGTTTGTGATGTTCGGCCGCTTTGCCGCGCAGGGCGCGCAGGTGATCGGCGTGCCCTACACCGGTGAAGGGCCAGACCTGGAGGCGCTGGAGCGCATCGTGCAGGCGCGCCGCCCCAAGCTGTTCGTGATCAACTCGGTGCTGCACAACCCGACCGGCACCTCGCTGTCGGCGGCCAAGGCGTTCCAGCTGCTGCGCATGGCCGAGCAGTACGACTTCCTGATCGTCGAGGACGACATCTACTGCGACCTGTGCCCGCCCGGCCACGCCGCCACCCGGCTGGCCAGCCTGGACCAGCTGCGCCGGGTGATCTACCTGGGCAGCTTTTCCAAGACGCTGGCGGCCAACCTGCGCGTCGGCTTCGTCGCCGCGCACCGGGAGACGGCCGCGGCGCTGACCGACAGCAAGCTGCTGGCCGGGCTGGCCACGCCCGAAATCAACGAGCGGGTGCTGTACAAGGTGCTGACCGAAGGGCATTACCGCAAGCACGTCGAGCGCGTGCGCACCCGCCTCGACCGCGCCCGCGACGACACCCGGCGCGAGCTGGAGCGGCTAGGGCTGCGCCTGTTCCCCGGCCAGCATGCCGGCATGTACCTGTGGGCCGACAGCGGCCGCGATTCCAACGCCATCGCCACTGCCGGCCATGAACAAGGCTACCTGTTCGCGCCGGGCAGCCTGTTTTCGCCGTCGCAGATGCCGTCCGGCTGGATGCGCTTCAACGTTGCCAGCAGCGGAGACCCCGACATGCTCCGCTTCCTGGCGCGGCAGCTCGAACGGCTGTAGCCGAGCGCCCGGCGCGCCCCCGGGTCTTGAAAATGGCCCGGGCGTCCCTATTTTTGCCGGCACGGCCCCGGCGGCCACCCAACCCATCCCGATTCGCCTGTTTTCAAGAGGAGAACCATGACCGCACCGCACGAGACGATGAGCTTCCAGGCGGAAGTGAAGCAGCTGCTGCACCTGATGATCCACTCGCTGTACAGCAACAAGGAGATTTTCCTGCGCGAGCTGGTCTCGAATGCTTCGGACGCCACCGACAAGCTGCGCTTCGAGGCGATCGCGAATCCGTCCCTGCTCGAGAACGACGCCGACCTGGCCATCCGCATCGAGGCCGATGCCAAGGCGCGCACGCTGAAGATCACCGACAACGGCATCGGCATGAGCCGCGACGAGGCCATCCGCAACCTCGGCACCATCGCCCGTTCGGGCACCAAGGAATTCTTCCAGCAGCTGTCCGGCGACCAGCAGAAGGACGCCGCGCTGATCGGCCAGTTCGGCGTGGGCTTTTACTCGGCCTTTATCGTCGCCGACAAGGTCACCGTGGAAACGCGCCGCGCCGGCCTGGGCGCCGAAGAGGCGGTGCGCTGGGAAAGCACCGGCGACGGCGAGTTCACCGTCGACGCGATCGCGCGCGCCGAGCGCGGCACCACCATCACGCTGCACCTGCGCGAGGGCGAGGACGATTTCCTGTCAGCCTGGCGCCTGAAGAGCATCATCCAGAAGTACTCGGACCATATCTCGCTGCCGATCCGCATGCCCAAGGAAGTGTGGGATGCCGAAGCCAGCAGCTACAAGCGCACCGAGGAGTGGGAGAGCGTGAACCAGGCCAGCGCGCTGTGGACCCGCGCCAAGTCCGACATCACCGACGAGCAGTACACCGCGTTCTACCAGCACATCGCGCACGACAACGAGACGCCGCTGGCGTGGACCCACAACCGCGTCGAGGGCCGCAGCGAATACACCCAGCTGCTGTACATCCCGGCGCGCGCGCCGTTCGACCTGTGGGACCGCAACCACAAGGCCGGGCTCAAGCTGTACGTGAAGCGCGTCTTCATCATGGACGATGCCGAGCAGCTGCTGCCGGGCTACCTGCGCTGGGTCAAGGGCGTGGTCGATTCCGCCGACCTGCCGCTGAACGTGTCGCGCGAGCTGCTGCAGGAAAGCCGCGACGTCAAGGCGATCCGCGAGGGCTGCACCAAGCGCGTGCTGTCGATGCTGGAATCGATGGCGGACAGTGAAGACGAAGCTGAGCGCGCCAAGTACGCGATCTTCTGGCAGCAGTTCGGCCAGGCGCTGAAGGAGGGCGTGGGCGAGGACCAGGCCAACCAGGAACGCGTGGCCAAGCTGCTGCGCTTCGCGTCGACCCATAACGACACCGCCGAGCAGAACGTATCGCTGGCCGCCTATGTCGGCCGCATGAAGGAAGGGCAGGACAAGATCTACTACGTCACGGCCGACACCTGGTCCGCCGCGAAGAACAGCCCGCACCTGGAAGTGTTCCGCAAGAAGGGCATCGAAGTGCTGCTGCTGACCGACCGTGTCGATGAATGGATGCTGTCGTTCCTGCGCGAGTTCGATGGCAAGGAGCTGGTGTCGGTGGCGCGCGGTGACCTCGATCTGGGCAAGCTCGCCGACGAGGCCGAGAAGGCCGAGCAGGAGAAGGCCGAGGCCGACTGGAAGGACGTGGTCGAGCGCGCCAAGACCGTGCTCGCCGGCAAGGCCAAGGATGTGCGCGTGACGCTGCGCCTGACCGAGTCGGCATCGTGCCTGGTCTCGGACGAGGGCGACATGAGCGGCTACCTGCAGCGCCTGCTCAAGCAGGCCGGCCAGAAGGCGCCCGACGCCCAGCCGATCCTGGAACTGAACCCGGAGCATGCGCTGGTGAAGAAGCTGCGCGATTTGCCGGAGGGCGAGGCCTTCAGCGACCGCCTGCAGGTGCTGTTCGACCAGGCGCTGCTGGCCGAGGGCGGCATGCTGGAAGACCCGGCGGCCTACGTGCAGCGCGTGAACAAGCTGCTGGCCTGAGCGAACGCGATTCGGCCTTGCACAGCGCTGGTTTGCTCCCCTCTCCCGCTTGCGGGAGAGGGGCCGGGGGAGAGGGCAGGCGCATGGCAAGCATCGTGACGCTGCACTTCGCGGCGGCTCCGGCCCTCTCCCCCGTCCTCTCCCATAAATGGGAGAGCGGAGACAACAATCGCAGTTTTTGTACTGTCAGCAGCCCGAGCGAAGCCCTGCGTTCTTGCCATGCCCGACACGTTCCCGCCTCAACCCGACCGCCACCAGGGCCTGCCCCCCGTCATCGACACCCACACCCGCGTGCTGGTGCTGGGCAGCTTTCCCGGTGCCGCGTCACTGGCCGCGCGCCAGTATTACGCCCATCCGCGCAACCAGTTCTGGCCGCTGCTGGGCGCGCTGACCGGCGAGCCGCTGCCGCAGCTGCCCTATGCCGAACGGCTGGTGCGGCTGCTGGCGCATCGTATCGGCGTGTGGGACGTTCTGGGCGCGTGCCAGCGCGAAGGCAGCCTGGACAGCAATATCCGCTATCCGCAGGCCAACGATTTCACGCGCCTGCGCAAGCTGGCGCCTTCGCTGGTGCGCATCGGCTTCAATGGCGGCACCTCCGGCCGCTTTGCGCCGCAGTTTGCCGCGCAGGGCTACGAGACCGTAGTGCTGCCATCGTCCAGCCCCGCCCATGCCGCGCGCAGCTTCGAGCAGAAGCTCGCCTTGTGGCGCGCGCTGCTGGCATCCTGACGGCCCGCCGCCGCGCCTTTCTGTCACAATGCCGGCGGCTGGCGCGCCCGCCATGGATTCAAAGGTGATCTCCCTATGCGTATCTTCGGCATCAGCATCCACATCATCGTCGCACTGTGCTTTGCCGTGCACGCGGTGCGCACGCACCAGAACATGTACTGGCTGCTGATCCTGTTCCTGTTCCCCGGCCTCGGCAGCGTGGTCTATTTCTTTGCGGTCTACCTGCCCGAGTTGCGCCAGTCGCGCGGCGCGCGCGCTGCCACGCGCGCCATCTCGCAGTTGGTCGACCCCAACCGCGCGGTGCGAGAGGCCCGCACCGACTTTGACCGCGCCCCGACCGTGGCACACCGCATGCGCCTGGGCGCCGCGCTGCTCGAAGCCGGCGAGCCGGCCGAGGCGCTGCAACATTACCAGGCCGCCGCCAACGGGCCGTTTGCCTCCGATCCGGCGCTGCTGCAGGGGCTGGCCCAGGCGCAGTTCGCCACTGGCGACGCGGCGGCGGCACTGGCGACGCTGGAAAAGCTGTTTGCTGCCAGCCCGCATGCGCGCCAGCAGCCGGGGCCCGCCTTGCTGTATGCTCGCGCGCTGGCCGCCACCGGCGCGCCCGGCACGCGCGCCGCGTTCGAGCAGGCACTGACCAGCGCCAGCGATGTCGCGCCGCGCTGCCTGTTCGCCGACTGGCTGGCAATGCAGTCCGACGCCGCCGACCGCGAACGCGCGCGCGAGCTCTATGCCGAAATCGTCCACGACGCCCGTCACTGGCCGCGCCATGCCCGCGAACACAACCGCGAGTGGCTGCAGCGCGCGCAGGCGGCGCTGGGCAAGTAAGGCGCGGGCCGGCGCCCCGGTCCATGTGATCCCGACAATATGACCCTACTGAAACGCAAATCGATTGAAGCCGTGGCCTCGCGCCGTCCGGCACACGGCACCCGCACCCGCGGCCAGGCCCCGGTCCGCGAAGAAAAACGCATGACGCCGCGCTTCGCGCCGGTGACGTTCTCGGAAATGGAAGGGGTGCGCTACCTGCACTTCGGCACCGAGTGGGTGCAGGGTGCGATGCGGCTGCGCAAGCCGGACGCGATCGAGCTGGAATACGCGCAGCAGATGATGGCGTGGCTGCTGTTCCTGTCGCCGTCGGTCGATGCATTCCACGTGGTGCAGCTGGGCCTGGGCGCCGCGGCGCTGACCAAGTTCTGCCATCGCCAGTTCAGCCGCGCGCGCGTGACCGCGGTCGAGCTGAACCCCGCCGTGATCGTCGCCGGGCGCAGCATGTTCGGCCTGCGTGAGGACGACGCGCGCCTGACCGTGCGCGAGCAGGACGCCTGGGACTACGTCATGGACGGCGCCCACGCCGGCGCCATCGACGTGTTGCAGGTCGACCTGTACGACGCCACCGCGCGCGGCCCGGTGCTCGACACCACCGCGTTCTACCGCGCCTGCCGCCGTACGCTGAAGGCTCCCGGCGTGATGACGATCAACCTGTTCGGCGACCACGACAGCTTTCCGAAGAACATCGAACGCATCTGCGATGCCTTCGACAACCGCGTGCTGGTGTTTCCGGAAGTGCATGACGGCAACATCATCGCGCTGGCCTTCAACGGGCCGGAGATCGATGTGTCGTGGGAGGTGCTGGAAGCCCGCGCCGACGTGGTCGAGGACACCACCGGGCTGCCGGCGCGGGACTGGGTGCAGAAGCTGCGCGCGGCGAATGCGCGGCAGGAGCAGCGCTTGAGGATCTAGTCCTCCGGACCCGGAATAGCGCCGGCGGTGT
>JABFVP010000236.1 GCA_013362725.1 Cupriavidus sp. | reverse complement strand
ATGCATTCGAATCCGGGTTTAAGCGCCTGCTTAATGGATGACGTCCGGCGCCTGCCGGCGCGCTGGCACGCCGGCGCTTGCCAATGGCGCCACGGTGGCGCAAGCGGCTGCCGGTGCTGTGCGCCATGCACCGGGATCGGACGCGGCCGCCGGCACGCACTATCGCAGTGCGCTGATTCGCTGCACGGCGATGGTGCGCATGCGCCCCGCAGGCGGCGTCCGCCCCTGCGCACCGCCTGTGGCAGCGCCGCACGCGCGACATCACCGTGGCACGCTAGTTGCAGATGCATCACCCGGGGAGCGTAGTCCCTGACCAACACCATAAACGGGAGCTGCAAATGCAACGACGTGACATGCTGAAGCTGTCGGCGATAGCCGCCGCGGCGATGATCGGTACCAGCCCGCTGGCGCTGGCGCAGTCCAAGGAGCCGATCAAGGTCGGCATCCTGCATTCGCTGTCCGGCACCATGGCGATCTCGGAAACGTCGCTGAAGGACGTGGCCCTGATGACCATCGACGAGATCAACAAGAGTGGCGGCGTGCTCGGACGCAAGCTGGAGCCGGTGGTGGTCGATCCGGCGTCGAACTGGCCACTGTTCGCCGAGAAGGCGCGCCAGCTGGTCAGCAAGGACAAGGTCGCGGTGACCTTCGGCTGCTGGACCTCGGTATCGCGCAAGTCGGTGCTGCCGGTCTACGAAGAGCTGAACTCGCTGCTGTTCTACCCGGTGCAGTATGAAGGCGAGGAGATGTCGAAGAACGTCTTCTACACCGGCGCGGCGCCCAACCAGCAGGCCATTCCCGCGGTCGAATACCTGATGAGCAAGGAGGGCGGGGGCGCCAAGCGCTTCTTCCTGCTCGGCACCGACTACGTCTACCCGCGCACCACCAACAAGATCCTGCGCGCGTTCCTGAAGAGCAAGGGCGTGGCCGACAAGGACATCGAAGAGGTCTACACCCCGTTCGGCCACAGCGACTACCAGACCATCGTCGCCAATATCAAGAAGTTCTCGCAGGGCGGCAAGACCGCGGTGATCTCCACCATCAACGGCGATTCCAACGTGCCGTTCTACAAGGAGCTGGGCAACGCCGGGCTCAAGGCCAAGGACGTGCCGGTGGTGGCGTTCTCGGTCGGCGAAGAAGAGCTGCGCGGCATCGACACCAAGCCGCTGGTGGGCCACCTGGCCGCATGGAACTACTTCATGTCGGTCAAGAATCCCGAGAACGACGCCTTCCGCAAGCAGTGGGCGGCGTGGGTCAAGGCCAACAACCTGCCGGGCGCCGACAAGGCGGTGACCAACGACCCGATGGAAGCCACCTACGTGGGCATCCACATGTGGGCGCAGGCGGTGAAGAAGGCCGGCAGCACCGACACCGCCAAGGTGCGCGCCGCCATGTACGGCCAGACCTTCAAGGCGCCGGACGGCTTCACCCTGACCATGGGCGAGAACCACCACCTGTACAAGCCGGTGATGATCGGCGAGGTCAAGGGCGACGGCCAGTTCGCGGTGGTGTGGAAGACCCCGAAGGCGGTGCGCGCGCAGCCGTGGAGCCCGTTCATCGCCGGGAATGAAGGGAAGCCGGACAAGGCGATGTAAGGCGGTCGACTTCCCTCTGTTTGGCTCCCCTCTCCCGCTTGCGGGAGAGGAGCTGGGGGAGAGGGCCGGCGCTGGCAATTGTGACGGCGCTCACTTCGTCATAGATGCCGGCCCTCTCCCCCGACCCCTCTCCCGCGCGCGGGAGCGGGGAGTGTGCACTCAGTTTGCCAACACTCTCGCAATCGCCAGCCCTATGCGCAATCCCTTATCCGTTCGAGTCGTGCCCTGGCTGCGCGCCTTGCTGGCAGCGCTGCTGCTGGCCTCGGCGCCCTGGGCCGGTGCCCTGACGCAGGCCGACCTCAAGCCGCTGGCCGGAGACGACTACGACGCCAAGACCGCCGCGCTGTCGGCCCTGGCCAAGGCCACGCCCGCCGAAGCCGGCCCGATCCTGAAAGCGCTGCAGGACGACACCCTGCAATACGCGCCGTCGGTCGGCATGGTGCGCCAGCACGGCGACAAGCTGGTCGATGCGATCACCGGCAAGCCGGTCACGCTAAAGACCGACGAACTCGAAGCGCTGACGCTGAACAACAGCCTGCGCGCGCTGGTCGACAGCGCGGCCAGCAGCCTGCTGCTGCAGTCGCCCGACATCGCGGTGCGCGCGCAGGCTGTGGCTACGCTGCGCGACCAGCCCGAAAGCGCGTCGCTGGCGGCGGTGGAGGCCGCGCGCAAGACCGAGGCCGATGCCGGCCTGCGCGCCAGCCTGGACGTGATCTGGGCCAACCTGGTGCTGGCCGGTGCGTCCGCTTCCGAAACGCTTGCCACCCGCGAGGCGCGGCTCGAAGCCATCCGCATCCTGGCCCGGGACAGCAACCCGCAGAGCCGCCAGAAACTGGCGCCGCTGGTGGAGCGCGACAGCGCCGGCCGCTACCGCGAGCCCGATGGCAGCGTGCGGCTGGCCGCGCAACAGGCGCTGGACACGTTGCAGGGCGACCAGCGCCGCGCCGAAGTGATCGGCAACCTGTTCGCCGGGCTGAGCCTGGGCAGCGTGCTGCTGCTGGCCGCGCTCGGCCTCGCCATCACCTATGGCCTGATCGGCGTGATCAACATGGCGCACGGCGAGTTCCTGATGATCGGCGCCTATGCCACCTACGTGGTGCAGTCGCTGTTCCGTGCCCATGCGCCGGGCGCGCTCGACTGGTATCTGCCCGCGGCACTGCCGGCCTCGTTCCTGGCAGCGGCGGTGGTGGGCTTCGTGCTGGAACGGCTGGTGCTGCGCCACCTGTACGGCCGTCCGCTGGAAACGCTGCTGGCCACCTTCGGCGTGAGCCTGCTGCTGATGCAGGCCGTGCGCACGCTGTTCGGCGCGCAGAACGTCGAAGTGTCCAATCCCGCATGGATGAGCGGCGGCTTCGAATGGCTGCCGGGCCTGGTGATCCCATACAACCGCGTGGTCATCATCCTGTTCGCGCTGGCGGTGGTCGCGGTGGCGTGGGCGGTGCTCAACCGCACCCGGCTGGGCCTGTTCGTGCGCGCGACCACGCAGAACCGCACCATGGCCGCATGCGTGGGCGTGCGCACCTGGCAGGTCGACAGCTATGCCTTTGCCTTCGGCGCCGGCATCGCCGGGCTCGGCGGCTGCGCGCTGTCGCAGATCGGCAATGTCGGTCCCGACCTGGGCCAAGCCTACATCATCGATTCGTTCATGGTGGTGGTGCTGGGCGGGGTGGGGCAGCTGGCCGGCACCATCGTCGGCGCCTTCGGGCTGGGCATCCTCAACAAGTTCATCGAACCCTTCTATGGCGCGGTGCTGGCCAAGATCCTGGTCCTGGTGCTGATCGTGCTGTTTATCCAGAAGCGGCCGCAGGGACTGTTCGCGCTCAAGGGGCGCAGCGCGGAGGCATGATGCAGCGATTCCAACCGAACTCTTCCGCGGCACCGTTCCGGCTGGCCGTGCCCGAACGCCAGTCTCTGTTCTCGCCGCGCGGCTGGATCGCGCTGCTGGCGCTGACGGTCATCGTCGGCATCGGCGTGCCGGTGTGCGCGCTGCTGCTGCCCGAGGGCCATCCGCTGCACCTGTCGGCGTATGCACTGACGCTGGTCGGCAAGATCATGTGCTTTGCGCTGGCGGCGATCGCGCTCGACCTGGTGTGGGGCTACTGCGGCATCCTCAGCCTCGGCCATGGCTTGTTCTTCGCGCTGGGCGGCTATGCCATGGGCATGTACCTGATGCGTTCGATCGGGCGCGAAGGCGTGTACCGGAGCGACCTGCCGGACTTCATGGTGTTCCTCGACTGGAAAGAGCTGCCGTGGTTCTGGCACGGCACCGATCATCTCGGCTATGCGCTGCTGCTGGTGGTGCTGGTGCCGGGCGTGCTGGCGTGGCTGTTCGGCTTCTTTGCCTTCCGCTCGCGCATCAAGGGCGTGTACCTGTCGATCATCACGCAGGCGATGACGTATGCGGCGATGCTGCTGTTCTTCCGCAACGAGACCGGCTTCGGCGGCAACAACGGCTTCACCGATTTCAAGCGCATCGCCGGCTTTGCCATCGCCGCGCCGCAGACGCGCACGGCGCTGTTCGTGCTGACCTTCCTGGCGCTGCTGGCCGGCTTCATCGCCTGCCGCTACATCGTCACGTCCAAGCTGGGCCGGGTGGTCACGGCGGTGCGCGATGCCGAGATGCGCGTGATGTTCTCCGGCTACAACCCGCTCGGCTACAAGCTCTTCGTGTGGACCTTCTCGGCGGTGCTGTGCGGCATCGCCGGCGCGCTGTACGTGCCGCAGGTCGGCATCATCAACCCGGGCGAGATGTCGCCCGGCAATTCGATCGAGATGGCGGTGTGGGTGGCTGTGGGCGGGCGCGGCACGCTGGTCGGCCCGGTGATCGGCGCGATCCTGGTCAATGGCGCCAAGACGCTGTTCACCGCGCACTTCGCCGAATACTGGCTGTTCCTGCTGGGCGCGATGTTCGTGCTGGTGACGCTGTACCTGCCCGATGGCGTGACCGGCCTGTGGCAGCGCTGGCGCGAGCGCCGCGCGCGCCCGGTCGCGCAGGAGCCGGTGGCCACGCCGGCGGTCGCCGGCCGCAGCGGAGGTGAAGCATGAACGCCGCACTCGAACACGGGCAGGCCGAAAGCGGCGATGCCACCGGCCTGGGCCGCATCGTCGAGCCGGGCACCATCGACGTGTCGCACGGCCCGATCCTGTATCTGGAAGACGTCACCGTGCGGTTCGACGGCTTCCGTGCGCTGAACAAGCTGAACCTGTCGATCGACCACGGCGAGCTGCGCTGCGTGATCGGCCCCAACGGCGCCGGCAAGACCACCATGATGGATGTCATCACCGGCAAGACCGGCCCGCGCAACGCCAGTGTCAGCGGGCGCGTGTTCCTCGGCCAGACCATCGACCTGATGCGGATGACCGAGCCGCGCATCGCGCAGGTGGGCATCGGCCGCAAGTTCCAGAAGCCCACCGTGTTCGAGCAGCACGCGGTGTGGGAGAACCTGGAGCTGGCGATGCAGGCCGACAAGCGGTGGTGGTCGTCGCTGCGCGCGCGGCTGACCGCGGCCGGGCATCGCCGCATCGAGGAGACGCTGGCGCTGACCGGTCTGGAGGGTGAAGCGTACCGGGCCGCCGGGCTGCTGTCGCACGGGCAGAAGCAGCGGCTGGAGATCGGCATGCTGCTGATGCAGCAGCCGCAGTTGCTGCTGCTCGACGAGCCCGTGGCCGGCATGACCGATGAAGAGACCATGCAGCTCGCCAGCCTGCTCAACGGCCTGCGCGGCAGCTGCTCGATGATGGTGGTGGAGCACGACATGGAGTTCGTCGCCGCGCTGGCGGGCGCGGCCGGCAAGGTCACGGTGCTGGCCGAGGGCAGCGTGCTGGCCGAAGGCACGCTCGACAGCGTCAAGCGCGACGAACGCGTGATCGAATCCTACCTGGGGAGATAGGCATGCTGCAGGTCAATGCACTGAACCAGTACTATGGCGGCAGCCATATCCTGCGCAATGTCAGCTTCGAGGTGCCCGCGGGCAGGCTGACCACGCTGCTCGGCCGCAACGGCGTCGGCAAGAGCACGCTGCTGAAATGCCTGATGGGCGTGGTGCCGACGCGCAGCGGCAGCATCCACTGGGACGGCAAGCCGCTGGAGAAGAAGGCGCCGTACGAGCGCGTCGCGGCCGGCCTGGCCTATGTGCCGCAGGGGCGCGAGATCTTCCCGCGGCTGACGGTCGAGGAGAACCTGCTGATCGGCGCCGCCAGCCGCGCGCGCCCGGCGGGTGTGCCGGAGCGCATCTACCAGCTGTTCCCGGTGCTGCGCACCATGCGCCTGCGCCGCGGCGGCGACCTGTCCGGCGGCCAGCAGCAGCAACTGGCGATCGGGCTCGCGCTGATGAGCGAGCCGCAACTACTGATCCTCGACGAGCCGACCGAAGGCATCCAGCCCTCGATCATCCAGGACATCGGCCGCG
>JABFVP010000532.1 GCA_013362725.1 Cupriavidus sp. | reverse complement strand
GTCGGAGGTGCAGCGGCCGCGGGTGGCGCCGTTCTCGCTGGCGGACGCGCCGGGCGAGCGCTGCCTGGTCAGCGGCCCGTCGGGCTGCGGCAAGAGCGTGCTGTTCCGCGCGCTCGCCGGGATCTGGCCGTACGGCAGCGGCACCGTGACCATGCCGGAAGGCGCGCGCCGGCTGTTCCTGCCGCAGCGCAGCTACCTGCCGATCGGCACGCTGGCCGATGCCCTGGCCTACCCGGACGCCGGCACCGAACACGGCAAGGACGTCCTGCAGGCGGCGCTGCGCCAGACCCGCCTGGCCGCGCTGGCGGACCAGCTCGACGTGTTCGACAACTGGTCGCTGCGGCTGTCGCCGGGCGAGCAGCAGCGCCTGGCCTTTGCGCGCGCGCTGCTGCAGAAGCCGGACTACCTGTTCCTCGACGAGGCCACCAGCGCGCTGGATGAAGACACCGAGCGCGCCATGTACCAGCTGATGGTGGAGCAGCTGCCGCGGGCCGCCATCGTCAGCATTGCGCACCGCAGCACGGTGGCGGCCTTCCACCAGCGCCGGCTGCGCTACGTGCCGCAGGACGCGGCAGCGGCCCGGGCTGCGCAAGCCGGCGAGCCTGGGGTAAGCTATCGGGTCGTATGCGAAGCGTGATGCGGGGCTGCCGCGGCAGCCGGCGCGGCATCATGCGGCAATCACCCTCACAAGCGCCCGTCGCCGGGCCGCGATCACCATGGCAGGCCTGGAAAAAGACACCCCCCATCCCACCGCGCTGACGGTCCACACGCAATCGCGCGTGCTCGAGATCGGCTTCGACAACGGCCGCAGCTTCCGGCTGCCGTTCGAGCTGCTGCGCGTGTACTCGCCCTCCGCCGAAGTCCAGGGCCACGGCCCGGGACAGGAAGTGCTGCAGACCGGCAAGCGCGAGGTCGGCGTCGAGGCGGTGGAGCCGGTCGGCAACTACGCCATCCAGATCCGCTTTTCCGATGGCCACGACACCGGCATCTATTCGTGGGACCTGCTGTACCGCCTGGGCGACAACCAGGACGCGTTGTGGCAGGACTACCTGCAGCGCCTGGAAGCGGCCGGCGCCGATCGCGACACCCCGATGCCTGCCGCCGGCGGCGGGCACGCCTGCGGCCACCATTGAGCCGCCCCCGACAATCCTGGAGTCTTGAAAGATGAGTGAAACCCACTTCGGGTTCGAAAAGGTCGACGAAACGGAAAAGGCCGACAAGGTTGCCGGCGTATTCCATTCGGTGGCCAGCAAGTACGATGTGATGAACGACCTGATGTCGGGCGGCATGCACCGGCTGTGGAAGATGTTCACCATCGCGCAGGCAGGGGTGCGCCCGGGCCACAAGGTGCTGGACCTTGCCGGCGGCACCGGCGACCTGGCCAAGGCGTTCGCAAAGCAGGCCGGGCCTACCGGACAGGTCTGGCTGACCGACATCAACGAGTCGATGCTGCGCGTCGGCCGCGACCGGCTGCTGAACAAGGGCATCGTCACGCCGGTGGCGCTGTGCGACGCCGAGAAGATCCCGTTCCCCGACAACTACTTCGACCTCGTCACGGTCGCCTTCGGCCTGCGCAACATGACGCACAAGGACGCCGCACTGGCCGAGATGCGCCGCGTGGTCAAGCCGGGCGGCAAGGTCATGGTGCTGGAGTTCTCCAAGGTGTGGAAACCGCTGGAGAAGGCCTACGACGTCTATTCTTTCAAGGTGCTGCCGTGGCTGGGCCAGCGCGTCGCCGGGGATGCCCCCAGCTATCGCTATCTCGCCGAATCGATCAGAATGCATCCAGACCAGGTTTCGCTTGTACGCTTAATGGAACATGCAGGCCTGGAAAAGGTCGAATACTTCAATCTGACGGCCGGAGTGGTGGCGCTCCACGTCGGGCGCAAGTATTAGAAGCATTGAAATCGCCATGCCTCGCCCCAAGATGGGGTGAAACTGACAGGGGATAGCAAAATATGTCGTCATTTCGTGGAAAATTCCTGGTTGGGTCGCTGATTACCGCGCTTGCCTTCGGGATGGTGTTCGACGCCAATGCCAAGCGCATGGGCGGTTCGCGCAGCATCGGCAAGCAATCGTCGACGGTGACGCAGCAGCGCCAGCAGGCGCCGCAGCCCACTTCGCCGACCCAGCAGCCGGCGCAGCAGCCGACCCAGGCAGCTCCGGCCACCGCCGGTGCGGCCGGAGCGGCCGCCGCCGCGCCCAAGCGCAACTGGGGCGGGATCCTGGGCGGCATTGCCGCCGGCCTGGGTATCGGCTGGCTGCTGTCGCACTTTGGCCTGGGCGGCGCGGCGCTGAGCTTCCTGTCCAACCTGATCCTGATCGCGCTGGTGGCCTTCGCCGCGATCTGGCTGATCCGCAAGTTCCGTGGCGGCAGCAAGCGCACGGCCCAGCCGGCCTACGCCGGTGCCGGCGGCGCGCCCAACCTCGGCCGCAACGCCGAGCCGATGTTCCGCGGCGAGCCGACGCCGCCGGCTTCGGGCAACGTCTCGGGCAGCCCGGTACTGCCCGCCGCTGGTTCCGCCGCTGGCGCCGCTGCCGTCGGTTCGGTGGCGCAGCAGCCGTGGGGCGTGCCGGCCGACTTCGATACCGAGTCCTTCCTGCGCAACGCCAAGGTCCACTTCGTGCGCCTGCAGGCCGCCTGGGATGCCGGCAACCTGGACGACATCCGCGAGTTCACCACG
Organism: Cupriavidus sp.; assembly: GCA_013362725.1. Lineage (GTDB taxonomy): Bacteria > Pseudomonadota > Gammaproteobacteria > Burkholderiales > Burkholderiaceae > Cupriavidus. The sequence goes on along the minus strand of JABFVP010000532.1, from coordinate 3,346 downwards.
CCGGAGATGTTCGCCGAGATCAAGATGGACCTGGCCGAGCGCGGCGCCGAGGTCAACAAGACCGACGTGGTCACGCTCGAGGCCCAGCTGCTCGGCATCGAGTCGTCGCCGGCCCAGCACTTGGCCAGCGTGCGTTTCACGGGCATGATCCGCGAGAAGGCAGGCGAGGCGGCGCAGCCGTTCGGCGAGGTCTGGAACCTGGCCAAGCCGGTTTCCGGCAGCGGCGGCTGGCTGCTGGCCGGCATCCAGCAAGAGTCCTGATGCCGCACCCCGCGGCGGTGATGCGCCGGGGGGAGTAGCTTAGAATGGAGGCCCACGCGCAAGCGTGGGCCTTTTTGTTTGCGGCGCCGGTCCTGCGCGTCGCCGCCTGCCCGCCATCCGCGCCGCCATGAATACTCTGCCTTCCGCCCTGGCCACGCCTGCCGTCTCGGCACTGAACCACCTGCTCGAGCAGGAGCCGTGGGCCCGCAACCAGCTGGCGCCGTTTGCCGGTCGCGTGATCCGTTTCGATGCCGCCGCCTTCGAGCTGTCGCTGAAGGTGACCGAACACGGCTGCACGGAGCTGGCGCCCGCGGCCGAGGCGCCCGCGGTGACGCTGCGCGTGCCGTTGCAGCAGTGGCCGCTGGTGGCCGCCGACGTGGCCGAAGGCGGCCAGGCCGCCGCCATGCGCCATGTGCGCATCGAGGGGGACGCCGAGCTGGCCAACACGGTTTCGACACTGGCGCGCAACCTGCGCTGGGATGCCGCCGAAGACCTGTCGCGCGCGCTGCGCGGCATCCTTGGCGGGCCGGTCAGCGACAGCGTGGCGCAGCGCGTGGTCGACGGCGCGCGCCAGATCCATGAGCAGGCCACGCGCGTGGGCCGGGCGCTGGTCGACAACGTCACCGACTACCTGCTCGACGAGCAGCCGACGCTGGTGCGCCATGCTGCGCTGGACGAGTTTGGCGCCGACGTGGGCGGGCTGCGCGACCGCCTGGCGCGGCTGGAGAAGCGGCTGGAGCGACTGGAGCGCGGCGCCACGCCGTCCGCGCCGGGCCAGTCCGGTCCCTCCGGCAAGCTGCCGTCGCCGCACCGCTGAGCCGGCCCAGCCGCGCTTTCCTTCCGATCATCCACTGCCTGCCTGCCCGGCCCCGTGAAGACTCCCGAATGACCCGCCTCCTGCGCCTTGGCAAGATCCTTTTCGTCATCCTCTACTACGGCCTGGACGAGCTGGTGCTCTCGGGCTTCAGCAGCCGCAGGATCCGCTTCCTGGTACGGGTCATCACCATCGGCCGCAAGCTCGATATGCCGCGCGGCGTGCGGCTGCGGCTGGCGCTGACGCGGCTGGGCCCGATCTTCGTCAAGTTCGGCCAGGTGCTGTCGACCCGGCGCGACCTGATGCCGCCCGACATCGCCGACGAACTGGCCAAGCTGCAGGACCAGGTACCGCCGTTCGATTCGGCGGTGGCGGTCAGGATCATCGAGCGCTCGCTGGGGCGGCCGCTGGAGCAGTTGTTCGAGACCTTCGAGCACCAGCCGGTGGCCAGCGCGTCGATCGCGCAGGTGCACTTCGCCACGCTCAAGGGCGGTCCCTGCCACGGGCGCGAGGTCGCGGTGAAGGTGCTGCGCCCCGGCATGCTGCCGGTGATCGACAGCGACCTGGCGCTGATGCGCGACATGGCCACCTGGCTCGAACGCTTCTGGGCCGACGGCAAGCGCCTGAAGCCGCGCGAGGTGGTGGCCGAGTTCGACAAATACCTGCACGACGAACTCGACCTGATGATCGAGGCGGCCAACGCCAGCCAGCTGCGCCGCAACTTTGCCGACACCAACCTGCTGCTGGTGCCCGAGGTGTTCTGGGACTGGTGCAGCAGCACCGTGTTCGTGATGGAGCGCATGCACGGCATCCCGATCTCGCGCACCGAATCGCTCAAGGCCGCCGGCGTCGACATGCACCAGCTGGCGGAGGAGGGCGTCGAGATCTTCTTCACCCAGGTGTTCCGCGACGGCTTCTTCCATGCCGACATGCACCCCGGCAACATCCTGGTGTCGGTGCAGCCCGAGACCTTCGGCCGCTATATCGCGCTGGACTTCGGCATCGTCGGCGCGCTGTCGGAATTCGACAAGAACTACCTGGCGCAGAACTTCATCGCCTTCTTCCGCCGCGACTACCACCGCGTGGCGCTGCTGCACGTGGAATCGGGCTGGGTGCCGCCCGAGACCCGCGTCGAGGAACTGGAAAGCGCGGTGCGCGCCTGCTGCGAGCCGTACTTCGACAAGCCGCTCAAGGAAATCTCGCTGGGCATGGTGCTGATGCGGCTGTTCCAGACCTCGCGCCGCTTCAACGTCGAGATCCAGCCGCAGCTGGTGCTGCTGCAGAAGACCCTGCTCAATATCGAAGGGCTGGGCCGCCAGCTCGACCCGGACCTGGACCTGTGGAAGACCGCCAAGCCGTTCCTGGAGCGCTGGATGCACGAGCAGGTGGGCTGGCAGGGGGCCTGGGAGCGGATCAAGGTCGAGGCGCCGCTGTGGGCCAAGATGCTGCCCGATTTCCCGCGCCTGGCGCACCAGTTCCTGGAGCGGCGCGCGCTCACCAGCAACGGCGAGCAGGACAAGCTGCTGGCCATGCTGGTGCTGGAGCAGCGCCGCACCAACCGGCTGCTCGGCACGGCGGTGCTGCTGGTGGGCGGCTTCGTCGCCGGCATCGTGCTTACGCACGTGCTGGGCTGGGCCGGCTACTGGTAGGCGCAGACCAATACAACAAGGGACGGAGACAGACCCATGGGCGACACCACCAGGCCGGCGCCGAGCTTCAGCACGCGCAACGCCGGCGACCCGGCATTCTGGGACGAGCGTTTCAAGGAGGGCTTCACGCCCTGGGACCTGGGCGGCGTGCCCGAGGAATTCCGCAGCTTTATCGAGGGCCGCCAGCCGTGTCCCACGCTGGTGCCGGGCTGCGGCAACGGCTGGGAGGCGGCATGGCTGTTCGAGCGCGGCTGGTCGGTGACGGCGATCGACTTCTCGCCGCAGGCAGTGGCGTCGGCGCGGCGCGCGCTCGGGCCGGCCGGGGCGGTGGTGCAGCAGGGCGACTTCTTTGCCTTCACGCCGCAGCCGGCGTGCGAGCTGATCTACGAGCGCGCCTTCCTGTGCGCGCTGCCGCCGGCGCTGCGCGCGGCCTATGGCGCCCGCGTGGCCGAGCTGCTGCCGCCGGGCGGGCTGCTGGCGGGCTACTTCTACCTGGGCGAGAACCGCGGCGGGCCGCCGTTCGCGATGCCCCAGGGGGAGCTCGATGCGCTGCTGGCGCCGGCCTTCGAGCGCATCGAGGACCGGCCCTCGGCCGCGCCGCTGCCGGTGTTCCAGGGGCAGG
>JABFVP010000602.1 GCA_013362725.1 Cupriavidus sp. | reverse complement strand
AGTAGGTCATCGCCAGGCTCTTATTGTGCAAAACCCCTCGACAGCGTGTGCTGCGAGGGGTTTTGTCTTTGGCGCGGCGAAAACGCGGCGCTCGCACTTCCTTGCTAGAGTTCCCGAGGCCCGACAGTGGCACTCAGGATGGCGCCAGCCAGGCAGATTCCGCCGAGCAATGCCGCGGCAGGCGTGACTCCGTATGTTCCCGACGCGCTTGCAGCGACCGGCAACAGCGCCAGTACGGCCACGTTATTGACGCTTTCCGACACCGCCAGCACCTTTCCCTTGTTTGCACCGGCCCGCTGCGCGAGGATGGCGGTGCTGGCAGGCGCCGCGATACCCAGCGCCGCTCCCCAGGTCAGCAGACATCCCAGTGCCACCGCCAGCCCGATCGCGGCCGTCAGGAATAATGTCATGGAGCAGGCGACCACCACGGTAGCGAGAACCAGGGGGTTTTCTTCGCGCTGGTAACGCCGGCTGCAATGTCCTGCCAGCATATTGCCGATTCCCAGTCCCAGACCGAATACTGAAACGGCAATGCCGACGGCTCCCACCTCGAGGCCATATCGCATCCGCAGCGCTTCTCCCGCAAAGACATAGCCCGCCACTGCGCTGCCATTCCATGCGCCTTTTGCAAGCAGAAGGCGGAAGATGCCAGCGCTTGCCTTCTTGATGGACGACGCCTTAGTCATGTGGGCGCGTGGCAGATCGCGCGGAATCACGCACCAGCCTAGTCCGCAGGCTGCAAGGCAGCTTCCGGCGATCAACAGAAACGGCGCGCGCCACCCCCAGGCCTCCACCAGCAAACCAGCCACGGCGGGCCCAGCTGCAATCCCCGCCGTCATGCCAAGCATGACACCACCCATGGCGCCGGCTTGTCTCGCCGGCGGTATCCGATCGGCGATCAGGGCGAAGACGGTCGGGATCGTAGCGGCCGCGGCCAGGCCTCCCAGAATTCGCACGGCCATGGCGGCCGGCAGTGTCGGCACCAGCGTCAGTGCGATGCTATCCACTGCGAACAGCAGCATGGCAGCGAGCAGCACGCCGCGACGTCCGGCGCGATCCGAGAGCCAACCCATCAACGGCGCCGCCGCGGCGTAGGACAAGGCATAGGCCGAGACCAGTCCCGAGGCATACGCCGGGGACGTGTTGAAGGCCGATGCGAGCGGGGCCAGCATCGGTGCGAGCATGAACTCCGCTGCCCCGACCATGCAGACGGCAAGGGCCAGGACGGGCAGAAGGAACGGCGATGGCATTCGGAAACTCCGGGGACGATATGACGGACAGCGCGACGCGCGTGTCGAGGCGGCGCAACGCGACGGCATCGATGGCCAAAAACAGCTAAATCGGGGGAATTAAGCCGCGCCGCGGAGTCGGGCGCATACGGAAGCGGTGCCGGGGGGCGCCAGTCAGGCAGGATGGGGCGGACCAGGAAAGTCCGCCAGGAAGATGCAGAGATTCTAACCTATTGCCGGGAAAAGGCGCGTTGACCTAGTCGGCCTCGACCTTCATCGACTTCAGCAGCGGCTGCCACTTGTCGCTTTCCGCCTTCAGCAGCGTCCGCAGCCCGTCCGGCGTCTGCTTGTCGACCGGAACGATTTCCGCACCGAGTCCGTCCAGTTTTCTGATCACGGCCGGATCCTTCAGCCCCGTCTGCAATGCCTTGGTCAGGCGTTCGACGGCGGCCGGCGGTGTGCCCCTGGGCGCGTAGATGCCGTGCCATACCTTGACGTCAAAGCCTTTGAGCCCGCCTTCCTGCAGAGTCGGGGCCTGTGGCAGTGCCTTGATCCGTGCCGGCGTGGTAACGCCGAACAGGCGCACGCGATCGGCCTGGATATGGGGCAGGGTGGCCGTAGTCTGGTCGCACAGCAGGTCGACCTGGCCGCCCAGCAGCGCGGTCAGCGCGGGGCCCGCACCCTGGTAGGGAATGGCGTTCAGCTTGACGTGCACCGATTGTTCGAACAGCAGCCCGCACAGCTGGGACACGGCGCCCAGGCCGGCATTGGCCAGCGACACCTTGTCCTTGTTCTGCGTCACGTATCGGATCAGCTCCGGCACCGTCTTCGCCGGCAGGTCCTTGCGACCCATCAGCGTCATCGGCACGTCCGCCACCTGGCCGACGTACTCGAAGTCCTTCAGCGGCGCATACGACAGCTTCTTGTACAGCGCCGGCGCGGTCGCCATGCCGTTGTGGTGGATCAGCAGCGTATAGCCGTCGGCCTGGGCGCGCGCGACGAAGGCGGCCGCCACGGTGCCGCCGGCACCGGTGCGGTTTTCCACCACGATGCTTTGGCCAAGGTCTTGCGACATCGCTTGCGCCAGCGTGCGCGCGACGACATCGGTCGGGCCGCCGGCGGAGTAGGGCACGACCAGGGTGATCGGCTTGGCCGGATAGGCATCGGCCGCTGCCGCGCCTGAAGCGCCTGCCATGGCAGAAGCCATTACCATCATGCCCGCCAGCCATCGCGGCCCGGCGAGCCGATACTTCGCATCCTTCATTGCTGTCTCCAGATAGGTGCCGCGCCGCGGGTCCGGGGCGGCTTGTCAGGGTTGCGCGGCTAGCATGGCGGCAAGCCGCTGCGACAGCAATCTGGTTCTCGTGAAGGATGCCTAATGCATGGTGAAAGATCAGTCTGGCAAAAGCTCAGGCCACTTCGGCCACGCGCACCTCCACCAGCAGTTTTTTCAGCTCCGGCACGCACGAGCCGCAGTTGCCGCCGGCCTTGACGCAGGCCGTGATCTCGGCGGGCGTCTTCAGGTCGTGCTTGCGCACGGCATCGCAAATGGTGTTGCGCCCGACGCCGAAGCAGGAGCACACCGTCGGGCCGGTGTCGGCGCCTTTCTCCATCGGCTGTCCGAGCAGCAGCCCGATGCGGTCGGCGTCTTCCAGACGCTCGCGTCCGAACAGGCCGGCAAGCCAGGCGCGCGACGGCAGCTCGGGGCGCGTCGACACATAGACGCAGGCCTCGAGCCGGTCGTCGACGACATGGCCGGCGTGGTACACGCCCGCGGCTCGGTCTTCGTATTCCAGCCAGTCTGCGTCCGGATCGGTCACCCCGAGCAGCGCGCGGGCCCAGGCGGTGCGATCGGCGACGGTGTCGCGGCCGGCAAATTCATAGCGCTGGAACTGGCGGCCCTGCACGCGCGTCCAGTAGGTCAGCGCTTCGGCCGGCAGCGCGCGGCGGCTCAGCATGAAGCCATGCCAGTGCACACCGAACGGCTCGACCCGCACCGGCGTGTGCTTGAACTCGGGCTCGCCGGAAACGGGATCGACCACCGGATTGACCAGCGCGCCGACGCGCGCGTCGGAACTGAACTGTCCGTTCCAGTGGATCGGCACGAACACGCTGCCGCGCGGAATGCCGCCGCCATGCCGCACGCGTGCGACCATCGCGCCCCAGCGGGTGCTGACACGCGCGAGCTTGCCCTCGCCCACGCCGCACAGCAGCGCGTCCTGCGGGTGCATGTCGACAAAGGGCTCGGGCAGGTGGTCGGCGAGCTTGGCCGACTTGCCGGTGCGCGTCATGGTGTGCCACTGGTCGCGCACGCGGCCGGTATTCAGGATCAGCGGGAAGTCGTCGTCGGGCGCATGGGCCGGCGCGCGCGGCGGCGTGGCGACAAAGCGGGCGCGGCCGTCGGCGTGGGCGTAGCGGCCATCGCCGAACAAGCGCCGCGCATCCTGCGCGCCTTGCGCGGGCACGGGCCACTGCACCGGTTCCAGCGCGTCATAGCGCACCGGATCCAGGCCGGCCAGTCCGCCGATATCGAACGCGCGCGGCGCGTCATCATTGCGCCATGCGCTCAGGCGCGCGTGTTCGTCGAAGATCTGGTGCGGGCCGGCATAGTCGAAGCCGCTGAAGCCCATGCGGCGTGCCACTTCGCACAGGATGTCCCAGTCGGCGCGCGCTTCGCCCGGCGCCGGCAGGAAGGCGCGCTGGCGCGAAATGCGCCGCTCCGAGTTGGTCACGGTGCCGTCCTTCTCGCCCCACCCCAGCGCGGGCAGCAGCACATGCGCGGCGGCGTTGGTGTCGGTGCGCTCGATGATGTCGCTGCTGATCACCAGTTCGCATCGGGCCAGCGCGCGGCGCACCTGGTCGGCATCGGGCAGGCTCACCACCGGGTTGGTGGCGATCACCCAGACCGCCTTGACGCGGCCGGCCTCGATGGCCTCGAACAACTCCACTGCCTTGAGGCCAGGGCGGTCGGCGATCGCGGGCGATTGCCAGAAATCCTGCACGACCTCGCGATGCAGCGGGTTGGCCAGTTCCATATGCGCGGCCAGCATGTTGGCCAGGCCGCCGACTTCGCGCCCGCCCATCGCGTTGGGCTGGCCGGTCAGCGAGAACGGGCCCATGCCCGGCTGGGCGATACGGCCGGTAAGCAGGTGGCAGTTGATGATGCTGTTGACCTTGTCGGTGCCGGCCGACGACTGGTTGACGCCCTGCGAGAAGGCCGTCACGGTCTTTTCGGTGTGCGCGAACAGTGCGTAGAAGTCCAGCACGTCCTGCAGGTTCAGCTTGCAGGCGCGTGCCACCGCGGCAGGATCGGCGCAGCTGGCGTCGGCGGCCTGCAGGGCTTCGTCCAGCCCCGCGGTGCTGACGCCGACGAAGGCGGCGTTGGCATGCCCTTCACGCGCCAGGTAACTCAGCAGCCCGTTGAACAGCCACACGTCGGTGCCCGGCCGGATCGCCAGGTGCAGGTCGGCGAGTTCGCAGGTGGCGGTGCGGCGCGGATCGATCGCCACGATCTTCATCTCCGGGCGCGCTTCCTTGGCCCGCGACAGGCGCTGGAACAGGATCGGGTGGCACCACGCGGTGTTGGAGCCCACCAGCACCACCAGGTCGGCCAGCTCCAGGTCTTCGTAGTTGCCCGGCACCAGGTCTTCGCCGAAGGCGCGCTTGTGGCCTGCCACCGCCGACGACATGCACAGGCGCGAGTTGGTGTCGATATTGGCGCTGCCGATAAAGCCCTTCATCAGCTTGTTGGCAACGTAGTAGTCCTCGGTCAGCAGCTGGCCCGAGACGTAGAGCGCGACCGAATCCGGACCATGGCGGCGGATGATGTCGGTGAAGCCCTGCGCCACGGTGTCGAGCGCGCGGTCCCACGACACCTGTTGCAGTTGGCCGTCGGCGTCGCGCAGCTTGGGATGGAGCAGACGGCCTTCCAGGTCTACCGTTTCGCCCAGCGCCGAGCCCTTGACGCAGAGCCGGCCCTGATTGGACGGATGCTGCGCGTCGCCCGCGATCTCGACCTGGCCGTCGGCGCGCACCGAGGCACGCACGCCGCAGCCGACGCCGCAGTACGGGCACGTGGTGGCGGTGGTAGTGGTCAGTGTTGCGGATACAACCGGGATGTCGGACAGGTTCACGCGTTCTCCGTGCGGGGGCGATATGTGGCTTTGGGTGACGCTAGGCAGCGAGCGCTTCGCACTGCGCCTTGCCGAACAGCAGGCGCTGGCGCAGCGCCGCCACCGGCGTGCGTTGCTGGATCAGCTCGAAGTACCAGGCACCGTCCTGCACGTCGCCGTACAGCACGGCACCGACCAGGCGCCCGTCCTGCAGCACCAGGCGCTTGTAGACGCCGCGTCGCGCGTCGCGCAGCACCAGGTCTTCGCTGCCTTCGCCGCCGATGAAGTCGCCGGCGGAGTACAAGTCCACGCCCGTCACTTTCAGCTTGGTGGCGGTGGCCTGCTGCACGTAGCGGCGATGGCCGGCACCGGCCAGGTGCGCGGCGCACACGCGCGCCTGGTCCCAGATTGGCGCGACCAGCCCGAAGGTGGCCTGGCGGTGCTGCACGCACTCGCCCACGGCGTAGATGCGCGGATCGTAGGTCTGCAGCGTGTCGTCGACGACGATGGCGCGCTCGCAGTGCAGGCCGGCGCCGGCAGCCAGTTCGATATTGGGGCGCACGCCGGCGGTCATCACCACCAGGTCGGCGGGGATCTCGCTGCCGTCCTTGAAGCGCACCCCGGTGACGCGTTCGGTGCCGAGGACCTCTGCGGTCTGTGCGCTCAGCAGGAAGCGCAGGCCCTTGCGTTCCAGCGCGCCTTGCAGCAGCGTGGCGGCGGGCTTGTCGAGCTGGCGCTCCATCAGGCA
>JABFVP010000056.1 GCA_013362725.1 Cupriavidus sp. | reverse complement strand
ATGGCCCCGTCGACGCCGCCGCCGCCGAGCAGGCCGCTGTTGGCCGCATTGACGATGGCATCGACTTCCATCCGGGTGATATCGCCATGGACTACCTGCAAGTGCTCGCCGCTCATGTTGTCTCCTGCGCTGTGGAGGGAGGGCCGCCGGACAGCCGCTTGGTCGGTCCGACCGGCGGGAAGCCGCTGGGTGCTACGCGGTGTGCTACATGGACTGCTCAAGCATACGCCGATAATCCGCGGCGCTGGCCTCTTTCGGGTTGGTCTTGTGGCAGTGGTCGCGCAGCGCGCCGGCGATGACCTGGTCGAACATATCTTCGGTGACACCCATCTGGCGCAGCCCGGTGGGCAGGCCCAGGCGCGCGGTCATGTCGTGCACCGCCTGCGCCAGGTCGGCGTCGTCGGGCAGGTGCATGGCGCGGCGCAGGCGCGCGTAGCGGTGATCGCGCACCACGGTGGGGGCGTCGGCATTGAAGCGCAGCACCGCCGGCATCACCACCGCGTTGAGGGTGCCGTGGTGCAGGCCGGTGCGGCCATCGATCTTCAGCCCGCCGAGCGGGTGCGACAGCGAGTGCACGCAGCCCAGTCCCTTCTGGAACGCCATCGCGCCCTGCATCGACGCGCTCATCATGTTCAGGCGCGCATCGCGGTCGTTGCCGTCGCGGGTGGCGCGTTCGATATGGGTCCAGCCGCGCTCCAGGCCATCGAGCGCGATGCCGTCCGCGGGCGGGTTGAAGGCCGGCGCCAGGAAGGTCTCGATGCAGTGGGCGATGGCGTCCATGCCGGTGGCGGCGGTCAGGCCGGCGGGCAGGCCCAGCGTCAGCTCCGGATCGCACACCGCGGACTTGGGCAGCAGGTGCCAGGAATGGAAGCCCAGCTTGCGGCCGTCGTCCAGGATGATGATGGCGCCGCGCGCGACCTCGCTGCCGGTGCCAGCCGTGGTGGGCACCGCGATCAGCGGCGCGGCCCGGTCGGTGATCTTGCCGCTGCCGCCTTCGATGGTGGCATAGGTGGTGAGCTCGCCCTCGTGCGTGGCCAGGATCGCGATGCCCTTGGCCAGGTCGATCGACGACCCGCCGCCCACCGCCACCAGGCCATCGCAACCGTGCTCGCGGTACTGCGCGGCGGCCTTGCGCACCATGGCCTCGGTCGGGTTCGACGGGGTCTCGTCGAACACCGTTACCGGCAGGCCCGGCATCGCGTCGATGGCGCGCTGCGCCACGCCGGCCGCGACCACGCCCTGGTCGGTCACGAGCAGCGGCCGGCGGATGCCGATGCGCTCGCATTCCGACTTCAGCACGCTGACCGCGCCGAAGTCCAGGTGAATGTGGGTCAGATAGTAGATGAACGCCATTTTGCTTGTCTCCTGCTGGGATCTGCCGCGAAATAGTGGAATTCGCGTTGGAATTCCTCGTTGTCACGGGCCTGGCGTGTGGCTGGCGCCGTGCGCTGTCCTGAGGTTCAATGGACCTGCCGCAATCGTTTCTGCTCGCCCTCGGCGTGCTTCCAGCCGATCATCGCGCAAAAACTCGCCGCGCGGCACGATGAGTGGGACTTTTCCGGGTTATCTCGGACTGCCCGGGGTCGGAAACATCTGGCATCATACTAAAATCGAACGATCGTTCACTATTCGAACTTCCCCCGATGCCGACGCCGCCACCAGCGCTGCGCGCGCCGCCTGCACCGGGGTTTGCAGCATCACGCCCTATGTCTGTCGTACCGTCTCCCCCATCCGCCACGCCAGGCCTGCCGGATCGTCCGCTGGATCCGCAAATGGCCGCGTTGCTGGCCCTGATCGCGCGCGCCAAGCGGCCGCCGATCCACGCCATGGCGCCGGACGACGCGAAGATTGCCTACGAAAAAAGCGCGCCGATCCTGGATATCAACCCGCCGCCGGTGCATACCGCGGAAGACCTGCTGGTGCCGGCCCGCGACGGCCACGTCATCCCGGTGCGGCTGTACACGCCGCGCGAGGTGAGCTGGATCGAGCCGCTGCCGCTGCTGATGTACTTCCATGGCGGCGGCTTCACGGTCGGCAGCCTCGATTCGCACGATCCGCTGTGCCGGCTGCTGTGCGGCCAGGCCGATTGCATGGTGCTGTCGGTGGATTACCGGCTCGGGCCCGCGTGGCGCTTCCCGACCGCGGTCAACGACGCCTTCGACGTGCTGCACTGGGTCTTCGCCGAGGCCGACAAGCTCGGCGCCGACCCGGCGCGCATCGGCCTGGGCGGAGACAGTGCCGGCGGCACGCTGGCTGCCGCCTGCGCGGTCGAGGCGCGCGACGCCGGCCTCGCGCCGGTGCTGCAGCTGCTGATCTATCCGGGCACCTGCGCGCGCCAGGATACGCCGTCGCACCGCGCGCTGGCCGACGGCTACCTGCTGACCGCGGAGATGATCCGCTGGTTCTTCGCGCAGTACCTGGACCACGAAGCCAGCCGCGACGACTGGCGCTTTGCCCCGCTCGACGGCGGCGGCACCGGTGCCGACGTGCGCGGCGTATGCCCGGCCTGGATCGCGGTGGCCGGCTACGACCCGCTGCATGACGAGGGCGTGGCCTACGCCGAAAAGCTGCGCGCCGCCGGCGTTGCCGCCACGCTGGCCGACTACCCCGGCATGATCCATGATTTCTTCAAGCTGGGCCGGTTCGTGCCCGCGGTGGCGCAGGCGCATGCCGATGCCGTCGCCGCGCTGCGCACCGCGTTCGGCACCTCGCAGGACTAGGCCCCGCCTTGCGCTCGCGCCGGTCCACGCATTTTTCAAGCAGTGATTTGCAGCACTAGGAGACATCGTCAAATGCAACGCCGCCACTTCCTCGCCCGCGCGGGCATCGCCGCCGCCACCGCGGCCCTCGGTCTTGCCGCCATGCCGGCCCAGGCCCAGGCCGACAAGTTCCCGCAGCGCCCGATCCGGCTGGTGATCGGCTACACCGCCGGCGGCTCCACGGATATCCCGTTCCGCGTGCTGGCCGACAACGCCTCGAAGATCCTGGGCCAGCCCGTAATCGTCGAGAACAAGCCGGGTGCCGGCGGCGTGCTGCCGGCGCAGATGATGCAGAGCACCGCGCCCGACGGCTACACGCTGGCGCAGGTGGCCATGCCGGTCTACCGCCTGCCGTACACCACCAAGATCAACTGGGACCCGGTCAAGGACCTGAGCTACATCATCAACCTTGCCGGCTATTCCTTCGGCCTGGTGGTGCCGGCCGATTCGCCGATCAAGACCATGCAGGACTACATCGCCTACGCCAAGGCCAACCCCGGCAAGCTGACCTACGGCTCGCCCGGCTCGATGACCACGCTGCACCTGACCATGGAAGAGCTGGCGATGAAGCAGGGCGTGCAGTTCTCGCATATCCCGTACAAGGGCAATTCGGAATCGATGCAGGCGCTGCTGGGCGGCCACGTGATGTCGGTGGCCGACACGCCGGCCTGGGCGCCGTACGTGGAGCAAGGCAAGCTGCGCCTGCTGTCGACCTGGGGCGAGAAGCGCTCGGCGCGCTTCCCCAACGTGCCGACGCTGAAGGAGCTGGGCATGGGCATCGTCCAGACCTCGCCGTTCGGGCTGGTCGCACCCAAGGGCACCGACCCGAAGATCGTGCAGAAGCTGCATGACGCCTTCAAGAAGGCCATGGAAATGCCCAACTACCGCGAGTCGCTGGCCAAGTTCGACATGGAGCCGTACTACATGAACAGCCAGCAGTACGCGCAGTTCGCCGCGGAAACCGTCAAGAAGGAAAAGGCGATCATCGAAAAGCTGGGGCTGGCCAAGCCGCAGTAATTCCGCGCTGATCCACCGAGGAGACCACGTCAATGGCCAAAGAGGAGTTCCGCCACACCATCCCGTTGCGCGTGCGCTGGTCCGAAGTCGATCCGCAATCGATCGTCTTCAATGCGCACTACCTGACGTATTGCGATATCTGCGTGACCGAGTACTGGCGCGCGCTGGGTATCCGCTATCCGGAAGACGTGCTGCACGCACATGGCGTCGACATCTTCGTGGTCAAGTCGACGCTGGAGTACCACGCGTCGGCGCGCTTCGACGACCAGCTCGATATCCGCGGCCGCATGGCGCGGCTGGGGCGGTCCAGCATGCTGTTCCGGGTGGAGATGTACCGCGGCGACGAGCACCTGATCACCGGTGAAATCGTCTATGTGTGCGCGGACCCGGCGACGCAGAAGTCGGCGCCGATCCCGGGGATGGTGCGGGAGGTGATCGAGGGGTATGAGGTGGTGAAGCCGGCGGCGTAAGGATTCGCAGGACACCTTCAAATCCCGCTTGTTTTCTCCCCTCTCCCGCTTGCGGGAGAGGGGCGGGGGAGAGGGCAGGCGTGTGCCTTGCGACAGGGCGCGTAAGGGCACGAAAGTCCTGCCCTCTCCCTAGCCCTCTCCCGCAAGCGGGAGAGGGGACCGGCTCTCAGTCAATGAAAAGCGGTCGCCAATGCGAAGGGCAGTGGGCTTACTTAGCCACCCCCGCATCCTCCATATAAGCCCGGATCACCGCATCAAAGCTGGCATCGCTCTCGAACCCCAGCGACAAGGCACGCTCCGCATTCCACGCCGCCGGCCACGTGCCGACGATCTTCTCGACACGCTCCTCGCGTTCCCACGTCACCAGGCCCGCCACCGCATCGCCCGCGACGCGGCGCAGTGCGTCGACCATGCCCGCGGCGGTGACCGACAGGCCCGGCAGGTTGACTACGCGCCGGTTGCCCAGGCGCTCGCCCGCCAGCTCGATGCCGTTGACCAGCGCCGCCACCGCCGCGCGCGGCGACAGCAGCCACAGTTTGGTCTCCGGCGCCACCGGGCAGTTTGCCGCCACGCCCGACAGCGGCTCGCGGATGATGCCGCTGGCAAACGACGACGCCGCCGCGTTGGGCTTGCCCGGGCGCACGCTGATGGTCGGCAGGCGCAGCACGCGGCCATCGACGAAGCCGCGGCGGCTGTAGTCCGACAACAGCAGTTCGCCGATGGCCTTCTGCACGCCGTAAGACGATTGCGGATTGAGCGCGGTGTCGTCCTGCACCACCGGCGGCAGCTCGCCGCCGTAGACCGCGACCGAGCTGGTGAACAGCACGCGCGGCTTGTGGCCCAGTTCGCGGCAGGTTTCGAGCAGCGCGCGCGATGCGTCCAGGTTGACGCGCATGCCGAGCTCGAAATCGGCCTCGGCCTGGCCGCTGACCACGGCGGCGAGGTGGAACACCGCGCCGGTGTCGTGGTCGATGGCCTCGCGCAGCACCGCCGGGTCGGACAGGTCGCCGGTGACCACGCGCACGCGCGCATCGTCGAGCCCTTGCGGCGCGACCACGTCGAGCAGCGTCAGGCGCTCGAAAGCGACGGCCTTGCCGTCCAGGTTCAGGGTGCCGCGTTGCAGCAGCAAGCGGGCGAGTTGCAGGCCGAGGAAGCCGGCGCCGCCGGTAATCAGTACGTTCATGGCAAGAGATCTGTGGTGGTTCTGCAATCAGCGGCCGAGGTAAGGCTTGAGCCAGCCCAGTCCTTCGGACGTGCCGGCGCGCGGGCGGTATTCGCAGCCGATCCAGCCGGCATAGCCGAGCGCGTCGATGACGTCGAACAGGTAGGGGTAGTGCAGCTCGCCCAGGTCAGGCTCATGGCGCTCGGGCACGCCGGCAATCTGGATATGGCCGATGCCGGCGAAGTCGCGCCTGAGCTTCATCGCGACGTCGCCCTCGACGATCTGGCAGTGGTAGCAGTCGAACTGCACCTTCAGGTTGGCCGCGCCGACCTCCTTGCAGATCGCCTGGCCGTCGTCCTGGCGGTTGAGGAAATAGCCCGGCATGTCGCGCGTGTTGATCGGCTCGATCAGCACGGTCACGCCCTGCGCGGCGGCCGCGTTGGCGGCGAAGGCCAGGTTCTCCAGGTAGGCGGCGCGGCAGCGCGCGGGGTCGGCATCGGCGGGGACCAGTCCGGCCATCACATGGATGCGGTCGTTGCCGATCACGCCGGCGTATTCGAGCGCGCGGGCGATGGTGCCGCGGAATTCCGCCGCGCGCCCCGGCAGCGCCGCCAGGCCGCGCTCGCCCGCCGCCCAGTCGCCCGGCGGGGCATTGAACAACGCCTGCGCGAGGCCGTTCGCGTCGAGTC
>JABFVP010000678.1 GCA_013362725.1 Cupriavidus sp. | reverse complement strand
ACCGCTGCCGTGGACCGAGGAGCTTGCCGGCATCCTGTTCCTGTGGCTGGCGATGCTCGGCGCCATCATTGCCCTGCAGCGCAGCGCGCATATGCAGCTCACCACTTTCGTCAGCAGGCTGGCGCCGCAGCGGCGCGCGTGGGTGGACGCCTGCGGCATGTGGATGGTGGTGGCCTTTCTGTTGCTGCTGGTGCCGCCGGCGTGGGAACACCTGGCCGAACACGTGGAGGTACTGACGCCGACGCTGGAGGTCAGCGAAGCCTGGCGCGCGGCGGCGGTGCTCGCCGGCACCGTGCTGATGCTCGTCACCGCCCTGATCCGCCTGTTCGAGCGCGCGAGCCGCATGCAGGCGGCTATCAGCGGCGTGCTGGTCGGGCTTGGTGCCGGCGCGTTATGGCTGCTCTCGCCGGTGCTGATGGAGCTGGGCAATGCCAACCTGGTGATCTTCTTCCTGCTGATGCTGGTCGCCTGCGTCGCCATCGGCGTACCCATCGCCTTTGCCTTCGGACTGGCCACGCTCTGCTATCTGGCGTTGTCCACGGCCACGCCGCTGTCCATCATCCCGAATCGGATGCAGGAGGGCATGTCGCACCTGATACTGCTCGCGGTGCCGCTGTTCATCTTCCTCGGCGGGCTGATCGAAATGACGGGGCTGGCGCGCGCGATGATCCAGTTCCTGGCCGGGCTGCTCGGCCATCTGCGCGGCGGACTGCAGTACGTGCTGCTGGGCGCGATGTATATCGTCTCGGGCATCTCCGGGTCGAAGACGGCCGATATGGCGGCGGTCGCGCCGGCGCTGTTCCCGGAGATGAAGCAGCGTGGCGCCAAGGATGGCGAACTTATCGGCCTGCTGTCGGCGTCCGGCGCGATGTCGGAGACGATCCCGCCCAGCATCGTGCTGATCACGGTCGGGTCTGTCACGGGCGTGTCGATCACCTCGCTGTTCATCGGCGGACTGATGCCGGCGCTGGTCGGGCTGGCGATGATGGCGCTGGTGGTCTGGTGGCAGACGCGCAAGGAAGACATGCGCGACGTGCCGCGCCCGTCGGGCCGCGCGTTGCTGAAATTGCTGATGGTGGCACTGCCGGCGCTGGCACTGCCGGTCATCATCCGTACCGCCGTGGTGGAGGGCGTGGCCACTGCCACGGAGGTATCGACCATCGGCATCTTCTACGCGCTGCTGGCCGGCGTGCTGATGTACCGTCAGTTCGACCTCCGGCGCATGTATCCGATCCTGGTCGATACCGCGGTGCTGTCCGGCGCGATCCTGCTGATCGTGGGTTGTGCCACCACCATGGCGTGGGCGCTGACGCAGTCCGGGTTTGCGCAGGACCTGGTCAACATCATGTCCGCCGTGCCGGGCGGCAAGACCGGCTTCCTGCTGGTGTCGGCGCTGGCTTTCGTGATCCTGGGCAGCCTGCTCGAAGGCATTCCCGCCATCGTGCTGTTCGGGCCGTTGCTGTTCCCGATTGCCAAGATGGTCGGCGTGCACGAGGTGCACTATGCCATGGTCGTGATCTTCGCCATGGGGCTGGGCTTGTTCGCGCCACCGTTCGGCGTGGGTTTCTATGCCGCCTGCGCCATCGGGCGCGTGTCGCCGGACGTGGCAATGCCGCGGGTGTGGCCGCATATGGCGGCGTTGTTCGTGGCGCTGGTGTTGCTGACATTGGTGCCCTGGTTTTCGATTGGGTTTTTGTGACGGGTGATGAGCACCTTGAACTTTTCCCCTCCTGCTTGTTTGCTCCCCTCTCCCGCAAGCGGGAGAGGGGCGGGGGAGAGGGCTGGCGCATCAACGGAGTCATCAACCTAACAGACATGGAAGATGTACCACTACACAGACAGCGGCCTCAAGAACGTATGGCTGGCCAACGGATACGAAATCCAAAGAACGCCCTACGGTGAAGGTGTCTCCATAAGCGATTTGGATGGCCTTTTCGTTGCCATCTGTATCGCGCTGGCAAAGAAGCCATCTCCGCTCACTGGTTCAGAATTCCGCTATGTCCGCAGCGTTGGCTTGATGGAATCGCAAGCCGATTTGGCGAAACTGCTCGGACACAATGAAGAGGCCGTCGCCCGTTGGGAAGCGAGCGGCAAGGTTCCAAGCTGGGCCGACCAGCTGATTCGTCGGCTTTACCTGACGTGCGCAGACGGCAATGTGTCGAATGCCTCGGTAATTGAACGAACCAAGGTAATCAAGAGCGCGGAGAAGCACAGGATCGTGCTGTGTAGAGCGAAGTCGAGCTGGGCAGCGAAGACGGAGCCAAAATGCGGGGGCGCTGGCATTGCGGCATAGGCCCGCGCGGACTTACGCTTCGCGGTGCTCGGCGCGATAGAGGCGCGCCCCGATTCACTTCGTTGATGCACTGGCCCTCTCGCCCACCGCCCTCCCGCAAGCGGAAGAGGGAAGCAAACAAGCGAGAGGAGACGCGCTTAACCGCCATGCCAACCATTGGTGCCGGCAAGCGGCCTGCCTCATCAGGCCGGCAACTCGTCCTCCAACACCCGCTCCAACTGCGCCCTCACCAATTCCAGCAGGCAAAACGCCGCGAAGCCGCCTTCGCACCCTTCACTCTGCTGCTCCAGCAAGGCGAGCACCCCATCGATTCCTGCTGCCACCGCCAAGAGACTGTACCGTGCCGTAGATAGATCGATCTCGGACATAGGACCCTCCAATCGTTGCATGAAGGTCCGCCGCGCGACGCGAGAGGAGGGCGGCGGGCCTTACGACGAGGGTGGAAACCGGTGCTTACCCCAATCCCGGTCAGCCTGATGGCTGCCTCGCCCGGCCCGCCATAAAGGTGGGTTGCGCGCGCGTATGCGGATGCGGGCAATCGCAAGAGCGATTGCCGCAGGGGTAGGCATTCGAGTTTCCACACTCGGTCACCGTTGTTCGATGACAGCCCCAGTCTCCCGCGCCACGGCGCGCGGCGCGATAAGACAGTTCGCATTCCTATACGGACGCCGCATCCTGCCCGAGGCTCGCACGCCAGCAAATAGCTGAATTCCTGAGAGCGCATTCGAAGCGAAACCACGTCCCGTTGAAGTGACAAAAGCGCTGGGATATTCGTGCCGTGGTTTTCTTCTCCGGCACTGCAGCCGAGACGACCCCCAGCCCGCTCAGTCCACCAATCCCCTCAACGCTTCCCGCGCCTCGCTGCGCAACGTCTCCAGATCCAGCCCCACAATCGCCCCATCCCGCACCACCTGCCGCCCCCGCACCAGCACATCCCGCACCGGCGTCGGCTCCCCAGCCGCCACCGGCGCCGTGCCGATGTCATGGAACCCATGGAACCGCAGCCCGCTGACGTCATAGATCGCCAGGTCCGCCGATTGCCCCGGCGCAAGCGTGCCGATACCGGGCAGCCCAAGCACTTGCGCCCCACCCGCAGTACCCCAGTGAATCACTTCCTCTACCCGCGTCTGCCCGGCACCGCCGAGCGCGCGATGCACCAGCCAGGCGAAGTTGGCCTCATGCACCATGCTGCCCGATTCATTGGAAGCGACGCCATCGACGCCGAGTGAAATCGGCACGCCCGCATCCGCCATCGCGCGCACCGGGGCGATGCCGCTGCCGAGGCGTGCGTTGCTGACCGGGCAATGCGCCATGCCGGTGTTGGTCACGGCGAGCATGCGGATTTCTTCCGGATTGACGGTGACGAGGTGCGCGAACCAGACGTCGGGTCCCAGCCAGTCGTGGTCGGCGACGAACTGCACCGGCGTGCACTGGTATTTCTCGCGGCAGAACCTGACGTAGTTGTCGGTCTCGGACAGGTGCGAATGCAGGCGCAGGTCCATGCCGCGGCCAAAGGCGGCGAGTTCGCGCAGCAGGGCGGGCGGCAGCGAGAAGGTCGGTGTGGTCGGGGCCACCACCACGCGGCGCAGGCCGTCGGGGGCGGGGTCGTGGTAGCGCGCTTTCAGCCGCTCGATATCGGCCAGCATTTCGTCCAGCGTCTCGGGCACCAGCGCGGTGGCGCGCATGCCGGGATGATCGGAGGCGGACTGGATCGCGCCGCCGCGGCACAGCACCAGGCGCATGCCGAGTTCCTCGGCGACCTCGAACAGCACGTCGCCGGTTTCCGCGCCGTGGCCATGGTGATACAGGTAGTGGTGATCGGCGCACGTGGTGGTGCCGGACAGCAGCAACTCCGCCATGCCCAGCCGCACCGCGGTGCGGAAGATCTCGGGGCTGAAGCGCGCCAGGCGCGGGTAGGCGACGGCCGCGAGCCATTGCTCCAGTCCGACGTTCATGCCGCTGGGCACGGCCTTCAGCAGGTTCTGGAACAAATGATGATGGGTGTTGACCCAGCCGGGGTAGACCACGCAGCCGCTGGCGTCGAGCACGGCTTCGCCGTCGTGGCGCGGCAGGCTGGTGCCGATCTCGGCGATGCGGCCGTCGCGGATGCGGATGTCGGCGGCGCCGGCGCGCGCGGCAGCGCCGGCACGGCCGGTCATCACGGCGGCGGCGTTGCGGATCAGCAGGGCGCCGACGGGCGCGGTGGTGGCGTTGGTGTTGTGCGCCATGTTGTCAGACCCCTTGGACGTTGTCGGCACTGGCGGGCAGCTCGTCGGCTTCACGCGCTGGCAGGCCGGTGAGAATCAGGTTGAGGACCACGGAAACCACGCAGGCGATGATCACGCTGCTATGGACGAAGGGCTGCAGGAAGCCGGGCAGCTTCTCCAGCATGCCGGGCAGCATCACCGGCATCATCGCGCAGCCCAGCGTGATGGAGACGATGGAGAGGTTGTTGGGATTGCGTTCGTATTCCACCTGGCCGAGCGTCTTGATGCCGGCGGCGACCACCACGCCGAACATCACCATGGTGGCGCCGCCCAGCGCGGCGGCGGGGATCGATGCAAACAGCGCGCCGATCTTGGGCACCAGCGCCACCGCGCACAGCATCACGCCGCAGGTGGCGACCACCCAGCGGCTGCGCACGCCGGTGACGATCACCAGCCCCACGTTCTCCATGAAGGCGATGTACGGGAACGCCGCGAACATGCCGCCGATGGCGCTGGCCAGGCCGTTGGCGCGCAGGCCGCGGGTGGCGTCGCGCTCGGTCAGCGGGCGCTTGACGATGTCGCCGACGGCAACGAACAGGCCCATCGATTCGACCATCTGCACCACCATCACGATCACCATGGTGGTGATCGCGCCGATGTTGAAGGTCGGCATGCCGAACGCGAACGGCGTCACCATGGTGAACCACGGCGCGCGCGCGACCTCGTCGAAGCTGCCCATGCCCAGCATCCACGCCACCGCGCCGCCGGCCAGCAGGCCGATCACCACCGACAGGTTGCGCACCAGCTCGCCGCCGTGCCGGTTGATCAGCAGGATCAGTGCCACCACGCCGAAGGCGACCAGTAAAAAGACGGGCGCGCCGAAATCCGGCGCGCCCCTTCCGCCTCCAAACCAGTGAAACGAAACCGGGAACAGCGACAGGCCCACCGCGGTGATGGTGCAGCCGCTCACCACCGGCGGGAAGAAGCGCTTGAGCTTGCCGATCACCGGGGCGAGGAACATCGCGATCACGCCGGCGGCGATGATGGCGCCACAGACGCCGTTGAAGCCGAGCGCGGGATCGGTGCCGATGGCGATGACGGGGCCCACGGAGCTGAACGCCACGCCCTGCATCAGCGGCAGGCGCACGCCGAACTTCCAGAAGCCGACGGTCTGCAGCAGCGTGGCGATGCCGGAGGTGAACAGCGCGGTGCTGATCAGCATGGTGGTCTGGGCGGGCGTCATCTTGAGCGCGCCGGCGACGATCATCGGCACCGCAATGGCGCCGAGGTAGCTGACCAGCATGTGCTGGAAGCCGAGCGACGCCATCGCGCGTGCCGGCAGGATCTGGTCGACGGGGTGAACCGCTGCTTGCATGATTGGTCTCCTGCCGCGTACTGGGGAAAGTGCGCCATGCCGGCGGCGGCTGGCCCGGTCTGTGGTTGCCGGGCTCGGTCCGTCACGGTGCCATGCGCGGCGCATGGACCACGCATGCCTTGCACAGTAGTGAGGCACGGCATGCCGTCATAGCGTTATTGCGAAGGCCGTGGCACGGGGCCGCAAGCGGGCTTGCAAAATGCGCGCCGGAGCGATCAGGGGTTTCCCTTGGGT
>JABFVP010000089.1 GCA_013362725.1 Cupriavidus sp. | reverse complement strand
ACGGATGGCGGGCACGGAATGCGAAGGCAGGCAGGGGAGGGTTGGCTCGGGCGGACATGGCGGTTCTCAGGCTCGCTGACCGGCAGCTGGATGCTGCCATCGTACCGCCGTTGGACCGGGCGGCAACACCGATGTTTCCATCGCGCCGCCGAGCCGGCCATCCCGCATCGCCCGCGCCGGTGCGGCAGCGCACGCAAGCGCTGCCGAAGGCGGATCAGTGGTGCTGGGCTGCGCCCGCGCCAGCGCCGGTGGCGACCGGCGTGGCCGAGAACAGTTGCGCGCAGTCGACCGGGTCGAACTCATAGCGCTGGCCGCAGAAGTCGCAGTGGATCTCGACATGGCCGCGCTCGGCGATGATGCTTTCGATCTCGGCCTGGCCCAGCGACTGCAGCATGCCGGCCACCTTCGGGCGCGAGCAGCTGCAGTAGAAATGCGGCGTCAGCGGCTCAAACACGCGCAGGCCGGCGTCCTGCAGGTCTTCCCAGAACAGGCGGCGCAGCAGCGTGTCGGGCGTCTCGGCCAGCAGTTCTTCGGCCTTCAGCGTGGTGCCGAGCTGCACCGCGCGGTCCCAGGTGTCGAGGTCCTGCGCCCTGGCGTGGCTGGCCAGCGGCGCGCCGGTCTCGCCGACTTCGGCGGTGCCGCCGTAGGCCGGCAGCTTCTGCAGCAGCATGCCGGCGGCGACATGGTCGTCGGCGGCCAGCCACAGGCGCGTGTCGAGCTGCTCGGAGGCCTGCATGTAGTGCTCCAGCACGGCGCTGATCGAGTCCAGCGGGCCATGCGCGTCGGCCAGCGGCACGATGCCCTGGTACGGCTGCTGGCCCGGCAGCTTGTCCTTCGGGTCCAGCGTGATGGCAAAGCGGCCGTGGCCGTGTACGTTGACCATCTGCGCCAGCGTGGCATCGTCGGCCAGCTGCGCGCCCTCGGCCAGCTTGGCGGTGGCGCGCATCGACAGGTCGGACAGGCATTCCACCACCAGCATGCGCACCGGGCCGTCGCCGTGCAGCTGCATCACCAGCGCCCCGTTGAACTTCAGGTTGGCCGACAGCAGCGCCGCGGCGGCCATCATCTCGCCCAGCAGCCGGCGCACCGGGGCAGGGTAGCTGTGGCGGCCGAGCACTTCTTGCCAGGTGGCTTCCATGCGCACCAGCTCGCCGCGCACGGGGGCCGCGTCGAACAGGAACTTCTGCAGGGTGTCGGGGGTGGTGGTATCGGTCACAATAATCGGTCGGGTTTCGGTAGAGGCTCGGCGGTCGTCAGCCGATCCGCTTGAGCTGTTGCTTGTACAGGGCCTGCCGCGTGGCGTAGGTCTCGGCGTTGCGGTAAAGGTTGGCGACATCCGCA
The DNA here is from genome assembly GCA_013362725.1 of Cupriavidus sp. Taxonomy (GTDB): domain Bacteria; phylum Pseudomonadota; class Gammaproteobacteria; order Burkholderiales; family Burkholderiaceae; genus Cupriavidus. The sequence goes on along the minus strand of JABFVP010000089.1, from coordinate 4,778 downwards.
TCGGTCAGCTGGCGCACCACCTTGGCGGGCGCGCCCAGGATCAGCGAGCGGTCCGGGAACACCTTGCCCTCGGTCACCACGGCGCCGGCGCCCACCAGGCATTCCTTGCCAATCACGGCGCGGTTCAGCACTACGGCCTGGATGCCGATCAGCGAGCCTTCGCCGACCGTGCAGCCGTGCAGCATGGCCTGGTGGCCGATCGAGACCTTGTCGCCCAGCGTCAGCGGGCAACCCGGGTCGGTATGCAGCACCGAACCTTCCTGGATGTTGGTGTCCGCGCCGACCACGATCGGCTCGTTGTCGCCGCGGATCACGACACCGGGCCAGGCGCTGGCGCGGGACTTGAGGGTCACGTTGCCGATGATGGTGGCTTCGGGGGCCACGTAGGCTTCGCTGTCGATACTGGGCTTGACGTCGCCGAGCTGGTAAAGCGCCATGAGGTCTCCTGCACGAATGGCTTTTGTTGAAGTGGGGGTTGCCGCCGGACTTTAAAGGGCCGGGGCTGGAACGCTGACGCCCTGGGGCGGCTTGAGCAGCCGGGCGCCGGCCAGGCCCTACAATGGCGGCAGACCCGGATTTTACGCCCATGCCAGAAAAAACACCCGCCGCCGCGCCGCCTGACCCGCCTCCTTCGCCACGCCGGCAGGCGCTGGCGGTGCTGTGCCTGACGGATCCGCGCGACAAGGCCGTGGCGGCGCGCGCACTTTATCGCCACGTGATGACGTTGCCCGATGCCGCCCTGCATGCGGGCGAGGCGATCCATGCCGAGGCCACCCACGCGATCCCTGGCCGACCGGCGCGGCCGGTGCTGGTGGCGCCCCAGCACGTCGAGCGGCGCCGCTCGCTGCAGACGCCGGCCGGACGCGCGGCGATGATTCACGCGCTGTGCCATATCGAGTTCAATGCCATCAACCTGGCGCTGGACGCGGCCTGGCGCTTTGCCGGCATGCCGCCCGCGTATTACCGCGACTGGCTGCGCGTGGCCGATGAAGAGGCCTACCACTTCACGCTGCTGGCCGACCACCTCGGCACGCTCGGTGCTGCCTACGGCGATTTCCCGGCCCACGACAGCCTGTGGGAGATGACCGACAAGACCGCCGGCGACGTGCTCGCGCGCATGGCGCTGGTGCCGCGCACGCTCGAGGCGCGCGGGCTCGATGCCTCGCCGCCGGTGCGCGCCCGGCTGGCCGGCGCCGGCGACCATGCCGCCGCGGCCATTATCGACATCATCCTGCGTGACGAGGTCGGCCACGTCGCCATCGGCAACCATTGGTACCGCTGGCTGTGCGCGCAGCGCGGGCTGGATCCCGTCGCCACCTACGCCCAGCTGGCCGAGCAGTACCGCGCGCCGAAGCTGCGTGGGCCCTTCAACCTCGAGGCGCGCCGCGCCGCGGGTTTCGACGAGGACGAGCTGGCCTGGCTGGAGGCATCTGCCGGCTAGGCCGACCGGCGGCGCCCGGCGGCGCGCTCCTCTTCCAGCAGCCGCAACACGCGCCGCTGGATCTTGCCGGTGGTGGTCATCGGCAGCTGGTCGATGAATTCGATCGCCTTCGGATATTCGTACGGCGCCAGCTGGCCGCGCACATGCGCTTGCAATTCCGCGATCAACGCCGCATCGCCGTCGAACGAACGTGCCACCGACGGCGTCAGCACCACGAAGGCCTTGACCACCGCGCCGCGCTCGGGGTCGGGCGAGGGCACCACGGCGCAGTTCGAAACCGCCGGATGCTTGAGCAGGCAGTTCTCGATCTCGCTCGGCCCGATGCGGTAGCCCGAGGACTTGAACACATCGTCGGCACGCCCCTGGTACCACAGGTAGCCGTCGGCATCGACGCGCGCCAGGTCGCCGGTGCGGCACCAGCGCAGGCCGTCGCGCTCGGTGTACTTGCCCGCGGTGGCGGCGTCGTTCTTCCAGTAGCCGAGGAAGAACACCGGGTCCGGATGCCCGGCGCTGTCGGTGGCGCACACCGCCACCTCGCCGTCCTCGCCCGGCGCGCAGGGGCGGCCTTCATCGTCGATCACCTGCACGCGGTGGCCGGGGTAGGGCCGTCCCATCGAACCCGGGCGTGCCGGCCAGCCTAGCCGTTCGTCGTCGTTCTGCGCGGTGCAGTTGCCGACGATGTAGTTGATCTCGGTCTGGCCGAACATCTCGTTGACCAGCACGCCGAGCGCGTCGCGGCACCAGTCGAACACGGTCTCGCCCACCGCCTCGCCGGCGCTCATCAGCGCGCGCAGGCGGATGTCGTAGTGCCGGCGCGGCTCGGGGCAGGCCTTCATCATCTGCTTGAGCGCGGTCGGGAACAGGAAGGTGTTGGTGACGGCATAGCGTTCCAGCAGCTCGAAGGCACGCTCGGCGGAGAAGCGGCCCTGGTAGCCGACGATCGGCTTGCCGAAGTACAGCGCCGGCATCAGCGCGTCCCACAGGCCGCCGGTCCAGGCCCAGTCGGCCGGGCTCCAGAACACGTCGTCGTGCTGCGGATACCAGTTCTGCGAGCAGACAAAGCCGGTCAGGTTGCCGATCAGCGCGCGGTGCGGGATCAGCGCGCCCTTGGGCGGGCCGGTGGTGCCGCTGGTATAGATCAGCACCGCGGCCTCGTCGGCCTTGGTCTGCTCGGCGACGAAGCCCGGCAGCTGCGCCGCGAGCAGCAGGTCCCAGTCGTGGTCGCCGCGGCCGCGCGCGTCGCCGGCGGCGATCACGGTGGCCAGCGTCGGGCACTCGGGGCGCGCCGCCAGCAGGTTGTCGATCGAGGTCTCGTCGGCGATCGCCACGCCGGCTTCGCTGTGCGCGATGCGGTAGGCCAGCGCCTCGGGCCCGAACAGCATCGACAGCGGCATGGCGATGGCGCCGAGCTGGTAGATCGCCATATGCGCGATCACGGTCTCGATGCGCTGCGGCATCACGATCGCGACGCGGTCGCCGCGCGCCACGCCCAGTGCGCGCAGCGCTGCCGACAAGCGGTTGGCCTCGGCCTGGATATAGGCAAAGCTGTGCGCGTTGCGGCGGCCGTCCTCGTGCTCGGTATAGACCGCGATGCGGTCCATGGTGGCCGGGTCGCGCGCCCAGCGGCCGCAGCAGGCTTCGGCGATGTTGAACTGCGCCGGAACCTCCCAGCGGAAGGATTCGTACAAGGCGCGATAGTCGTCGCGCCGGCTTGCCGGCAAGGCAGCTGCGGCCATTGAGGTCTCCGTTGGTTCTGCCCGCTCACCCGCAAACGGCCAGCAGCGCTGGCGGCCGCTGCCGCTATAATGCGTGCAAGCGAACGATCGTTCTATTTTGTCGTGGCTTCCCCGCCAACCCTCGCGGCGGGCAAGATCCCGACGCAAGGGTGGAGACAATGACAATCAAGGAAACCTCGCGGTCTGAATTTATCACGGTGCGCGGGCTGCGCTACCACGTGCGCCACTGGGGCACGCCCGGCGCGCGCAAGCTGTTCATGCTGCATGGGTGGATGGACGTGGCCGCGTCGTTCCAGTTCCTGGTCGACCACCTGCGCGGCGACTGGCATGTGATCGCACCCGACTGGCGCGGCTTCGGCGCGACCGACTGGCCCACGCGCTACCCCGGCACGCAGTCGTACTGGTTTGCCGACTACATTGCCGACCTCGAGGCGCTGCTCGACCACTATGCGCCCGAGGGGCAAGTCGACCTGGTCGGCCACAGCATGGGCGCCAACGTGATCTGCCTGTATGCCGGCATCCGCCCACAGCGCGTGCGCCGCGTGGTGGACCTGGAGGGCTTCGGCATGACCGCGACGCGGCCGGAGCATGCGCCGCGGCGCTACGCGCGCTGGCTCGACGAAGTGCGCGCCGGCACCGAGCTGAAGACCTATGACAGCCTCGACGGCGTGGCCGCGCGCCTGCAGAAGACCAACCCGCGCCTATCCGACGAACGCGCTGCGTTCCTGGCCGCGCACTGGTCGCGCCGCAACGCCGAGGGCCGCTGGGAAATCCTGGGAGATCCCGCGCACAAGCTGGTCAACCCGATGCTGTACCGGCTCGATGAAGTGATGGCGGTGTGGGAGCAGGTCACCGCGCCGGTGCTGCACGTGGAGGCGCGCGATTCGGAGACGCTGCGCCATATCGCCCACAAGCAGGCCATCGATGATTTCAAGCAGCGCTTCCGCGCCTTTCGCGACTTCCGCGAGGCGGTGGTGGAGGACGCCGGCCACATGCTGCACCACGACCAGCCCGCCGCCGTGGCGGAACTGGTGGAATCGTTCTGTGCCGGCAGGTGATACCCGCGCCTGCGGCAGTGCAGGCTTCAGGCGTGGGTGAGCTTTTCCTTCAGCGCGGCATTGTTGCTGGTGTGCACATGCACCAGCGCCTTTTCCGGGAACGCGTAGTGGTAAGCCTTGCGTAGCGCCAGCGCGGCCTCATGGAAGCCGGACAGGATCAGCTTCTGCTTGTTGGGGTAGAACGCGATATCGCCGGCGGCGAAGATGCCGCGGCGCGAGCTTTCATAGGTGGTGGTGTCGACCAGGACGCGGCCGGCGCGCATATCCATGTCCCACTGCGCGATCGGGCCAGGCTCGGACACCAGGCCGTACAGCGCCACCAGTTCCTCGGCGGGCAGCACGGTGCTGCCGTCGCGGGTGCGCACTTCCACTTCGCTGAGCGCGCCGTCCGCACCTTCGGTGCGCAGCGCGCCCAGCATGCCGACCACGAAGTCCATCTCACCCTCTGCCACCGCGCGGCGCATCTCGGCGACGGTGCCATCGGCGGCGCGGAAGCCCTCGCGCCGGTGCAGCAGCGTCACGCGCGCGGCAACCTTGCGCAGC
>JABFVP010000239.1 GCA_013362725.1 Cupriavidus sp. | reverse complement strand
AGCCCGGCGCCGGGGTGCTTGCCTGAGCGCCTGGCCGCTGCCTGTGCGCGGCGCTGTCTATACTTGGCTTGACCGGGTTCTCAGGACGCTTCAGCGCTGCGTCTGCACACCAACATCACCAATACACGCCCGCCCGTCTGGACATCGTTGCCGAGGAGTAGGCATGGACCACACCGCAGATTCGTTTCGCGCCTTTGAACTGGCTGGCTGGGAAGACCCGGAAGTCGTCAGCCGGTACCAGGAGCACCTGTCGCACGTGACCCGGCAATCGGTCGAGGCCTTGCTGGACGCCGCCCACGTGGCGGGCGGGCAGCGCGTGCTCGATGTCGCATCCGGGTCCGGCTACGTCGCGGCCGGGGCGGTGCAGCGCGGGGCCCAGTCGGTCGGCATCGATTTCGCGCAGGCGCAGGTGCAGCTGGCGCGCAAGCTGCATCCCCAGGTCCAGTACCAGCAGGCTGACGCGCAGGCATTGCCGTTCGGCGATGGCTGCTTCGACGCCGTGGTCAACGGCTTTGGCCTGTGCCATATGTCCGACCCGGACGCGGCGCTGGCCGAAGCCTTCCGCGTGTTGCGCCCGGGCGGGCGCATCGCCTTCACGGTCTGGGATACGCCGGAACGCGCGGTCGGCTTCGGCGCGGTCTATGCCGCGATCCGCGCCTATGGGTCGATGGACGTCGATATCCCGGTCGGGCCGAATTTCTTCCTGTTCAGTGATCCCGGCCATTGCCGCAGCGCCTTGCAGCAGGCCGGCTTTGTCATGCCGACGTGCCGCAGCGTGCCGCAGGTGTGGCGCTTCTCCACGCCCGACCAGCTGTTCGACGCGCTGGCCCAGGGCACCGTGCGGGCAGCCGCCACGCTGCGGGCGCAGACCCCCAAGGCCCGCGATGAAATACGCGCGGTGCTGCGCGGCACCGTTGCCGGCTATATGCGCGGCAGCGGCTTCGAGGTGCCGATGCCGGCGGTGCTGGCGGCGGCGGTCAAGCCCTGAGTCCAGGATGTTGGACGCCGGCCGACACCTGCGGGGTAGCGTCGGCCTGATTCCACCACTTCCACTCCCGGAATGTGCCGCAATCCCGGCGCTGGCCGGCATTAGCCGGCCTTAGCCCGGTGGCACGGTCATTGCGCATTGGACCGCGAGCGCGGCGCGCCGCTCGTTGTGCCACATGCCAGCAATGGCTTCCCGGAGAATCCCGATGAATACCCGATCCCCATGCCAGAACGGGCAGGCCGCGTCGCGCCCGTCCGCCATCCGACACCGTTCGCGCCAGGCCATGGTGCTGCTGCGCGTGCTGGGCCTATGCCTCAACAGCGTCGCCTGCGCGCAGTCCGAGGCGCCGCAGGCCGCCACGGCGCCCGCCGTGCAGGCGGTGACACCGGAGCGCAAGTTTGCGCCAGGCTGCCTCGAGGCGGCCGCCACCGGCTATGACAATGGCCTCGCCTGGCAGGAGCCGGAAGGCATCGCACCGTTGCGGCCGCCACGCGAGGCGCGCAGCATGCCGGCGGCGCCAATGACCGGCGCGGTGCCGGTCGCCATGCCGGCGGGGGTGCGGCCGCAGCCGGTGCGCTGAAGCTGGATCGGGGGCCGCCCGCGATCAGGAAGTGGTGTGGGATATCGGTGCTGCGCGAGCGTCGCCGGTTTCCCGTCAGGCGCCCTGGCCCTCGGTCCAGTCTTCGACGCGCAGCCCCGGGTAAGCCGTAAAGTCGCGGACGTTGCGCGTGACCACGGTCAGTCCTTCGGCAATGGCATGCGCCGCGATCAGCTTGTCCAGCGCGTCGGCCTTGCGTTCGCGCGTGGCGGCGCGGACCGGACCATAAGCGCGCGCCGCGGCCGCATTCAGCGGCAGCACCGGCACGCGGCCGATCAGCGCCTGCAAGGCGCGCCGGGCGCGCTGCGGATCGCGCGACACGGTGACGCCGAACTCCAGTTCGGCCAGGCTGATGGCGGACAACACCACGTCGCCTTCAAAGCACCGGGCAAGGCGTTCGGCGACCTGGGGCGGCTGGTTCTTCATCAGGTAGATGCACATATTGGTGTCGAACATATACCTGGCCATCAGAACCCCTCCCGCTCGGACTGGGCCTGGTCTTCGCGGCCTGGCGCCATGAAATCGTCCGGGAAGGCGGCGAACACATCGAGCAGCCCGGTCAGGCGCCGCCGCGCGGGCCGGATGCGCAGCTCATCGCCGATCCGCTCGATTTCAAACTGCATGTCGGTGTCGGGATAGGCCAGTTCCGCGGGAATGCGCACCGCCTGGGAGTTGCCATTGCGGAAGATGCGGGTGAAAGGCATTGAGAGTTCCATGTACATCCCTGTAGGTACAAAGCATACCACCATGACAGCAGAAGTACATCCTTGTGTGTATGGGCCGATTCTCAATCGGCTACTCTTGTCTACAATGCGCCACGCCGTCACCGATCCTTTGCCACCATGGACATCGAACTCGCCCGCACCTTCCTCCAAGTCGTGCGCGACGGCAGCCTGCTGGCCGCCGCCGACAAGCTGCATGTCACCCAGACCGCCGTCACCGCGCGCATCAAGAGCCTGGAGGCGCAGCTGAACTGCCGGCTGTTCGAGCGCAACAAGGCGGGCGCGCGGCTGACGCCGGACGGGCAGCGGTTCCTCGGCTATGCCAGCCAGCTGGTGCAGACCTGGGAGGCGGCGTGCCGCGAGCTGCCGTTGCCGACGGGACTGGCCAGCCTGTTCCGCTATGGCACCGAGATCAGCCTGGGCAATCCGCTGGTGTTGCTATGGGCGACGCGCCTGCGCCAGCGCATGCCGGCGCAAGCGGTGCGGGCGGAAGTGGGCGAGGGAGCGGAGCTGCAACGCAGGCTGCAGTCGGGCGCGCTCGATGCCGCGGTGGTGTACCAGCCGGAATATGCGCCCGGCATGCACGTGGAAGCGCTGATGGAAGAGAAGCTGGTGATGATCCGCTCGACGCAGCGCGACGGCGGCTATGTCTATGTCGACTGGGGCCCGGAGTTCCGCCGCCAGCATGACATCGCGTTGCCGGAGCATGCACGCGCGTCGCTGTACTTCAACCTGGGGCCGCTGGCGCTGCAGTACATCCTGCAGTACGGCGGCAGCGGCTATTTCCGCACGCGCGTGGCCCAGAGCTACCTGGACAGCGGGGCCCTCGCGCGCGTCGCCGGCGCGCCGGAGTTTTCGTATCCGGTGTTCCTGGTTTGTGCCGAGGCGCCCGCAGGACCGGCGCGTGAAGCGGTGGATATCCTGCGCGAGATCGTGCGCGAAGAATCCGACTGGTCGCAACGCTGGGACTTCCCGCAATAGTGCCCTGGTGTTGCCGCCTGGAGGTCAGATCCGCACCGGCACCAGTTGAGCGGATGGCGCGGGTACGGCCACCAGGCGCCATTGCCGCACGCGATGCGCCCGGCCGCCGCCACCCCGGCGGGGCGGGCGCGGCTCCAGACCGGCAAAGCGCCCGTGCAGCTGCGCGCGCGCAAGCACGGGGTCCGGCACGCGCGTGCCGATCAGCCAGGTGACGCTACCCCCCAATGCCACCAGGGCCAGCGCCAGTCCAATCCACAAGATGGCTTCCATGTTCCCGCTCCATCGAATCGTTATCTGTAGTTCCAGTATTGGCACAAAGCGTGCCGGCGGGTAAATGAAAGTTATTTTCGATTCATATCAATAAATTTGCACTGAACGGGATCCCAGTGCGGGCAAAGGCAGTTGGCGAGGGTAAGAAAAATCATCTGTTCCGACGAATCTCCCGGGCGTGGCACGGCCGACACTGGCCCGGTCAATGTCAAAACACCTGGAGACCCCGATGCAACGCCTGATCTTCGAAGCCGAACACGACGCGTTCCGCGAATCCGCCCGCCGCTTCTACCAGCGCGAAGTCGGCCCGCACGGCGAGCGTTGGCGCGAACAGGGCTGCGTGGACCGCGAGGTGTTCCGCAAGGCCGGCGAACAGGGCTACCTGCTGATGTGGGCCGACGAGCAATACGGCGGCGCCGGCGTGCAGGACTTCCGCTACGAGCAGATCCTGATCGAGGAAAACGCGCGCCACGGCGACTCCGGCTTCTTCGGCACGCTGCACTCGCGCCTGGTGGCGCCCTACATCGGCCGCATCGGCAATGAAGAGCAGCGCCAGCGCCTGCTGCCGGCGGCGGCGCGCGGCGAGTCGATCTTCGCCGTGGCCATGACCGAGCCGCAGACCGGCTCGGACCTGGCCGGCATCCGCACCCGCGCCGAGGACCATGGCGACCACTGGGTGCTGAACGGCGCCAAGACCTATATCTCGAACGGCCAGCTCGCCGACGTGGTGGTGGTGGTGGCCCGCACCGACCCGGAGCGCAGCCACGGCCTGACGCTCTTCATCGTCGAACGCGGCATGCCCGGCTTCGAGCGCGGGCGCAAGCTGCGCAAGCTGGGCCTGCACTCGCAGGACACTTCGGAACTGTTCTTCGACAACGTCAGGGTGCCCAAGGCCAACGTGCTGGGCGAGGCCGGCCAGGCCTTCCGCTACCTGACGCGGCACCTGGCCGAAGAGCGCCTGATCGGGGCCTGCGGCTACATGGCGTCGGCGCAGGTGGCCTTCGACATCACCCTGGACTACGTGCGCGAGCGCAAGGCCTTCGGGCGCGCCATCGGCACCTTCCAGAATTCGCGCTTCAAGCTGGCCGAGCTGCGCGCGCAGCTGGACGCGCTGCAGACCTTCGTCGATCAGTGCGTGCTGCAGCACAATGCCGGCACGCTGACAGTGGAGACCGCGGCGTCGGCCAAGCTGCTGACCTCGGAGCTGCAGGGCCGCATGGTCGACGAGGGCGTGCAGCTGCACGGCGGCGCCGGCTATATGGAGGAATACCGGATTTGCCGCATGTATGCCGATGCCCGCATCTCGCGCATCTATGCCGGCAGCAGCGAGATCATGAAGGAGATCATCGGCCGCGGCCTGGGGCTCGACGACCGCGTGAAGGCCTGAGCGCAGACAGGGCGATTTCCGACGGCACGGCTGGCCACGGCCGTGCCGCCTGGTATTTTTTCCGAAAGTAAGGGTTTTCGCGCAGTTAAAGGCTTTTGTCAGTCGAATGAAAGCCGTTTGTAATGCGGTTCGGTTTGAATGCGGGCGGGAGATCGTGTCCGGTGGCCAGACAGCATCAGGACAGCGGCCGAGGGCGCAACCAGACAGCCACGCCGCGCAACCGCTCAGGGGCTCGGGCGCAGGAATATTTCGCGCCCCGGTGAACCATTCGGCGGGCACGGTCGTTTACCGCAGATCGTTGTCAAACCGAGCCCGACTGAACGTGCCTTTTGTCTTATCCCGTGTTGCCATCGCCGCCTTGCTGGGTCTGGGCTTCTTGGCAAGGCCTGTGGCGAGCGTGGCTGGCGAACGCCCGGCCGATCCGCCTTCTTCCGCTGAATCCGCGCTGGCCGATGGCCCGTGCACGCCGCCGGCGGCAGGCGCCGCGCTGACGCTGGCCCAGGCGCGGCTTGACGCGTTGCGCTGCAACCGCACCATCATCGCGGCGCGCCGCGGCGTGGAAGCCAGCCAGGCCGACGTGCAGATCGCGTCGCAGCGTCCCAACCCCGTGCTCAGCCTGGGCGTCGAGAACATCAACCCGCATGCCGGCGTCGGCTCGGGCAGCCTGCGCAGCAAGACCGTCGATTCCACGGTGCGCGTGGACCAGCTGGTCGAGACCGCCAACAAGGGCAACCTGCGCGTCGACGCCGCGCGCAAGGCCAGCGCGGCCGCCGGCGAAGCGGTGCAGGCGGTGGTGGCGCAGCAGACCGGTGTGGTCGAGCAGGCCTTCTTCGAGGCGCTGGCCAGCCAGGAACGCGTGGCCGTACTGCGGGAAACCCTGGCGCTGTACGAGCGCACCCGTCAGGCCAGCGAAACGCGCCTCAGGGCCGGCGACGTGGCACGGGCCGACGTGACCAAGCTGCAGCTCGACGCCCTGCGTGCGCAGAACGACATGCGCCAGGCCATCACCGACCATTACCGCGACAAGGCCCTGCTGGCGCAGGCGATGGGCGTGCCCGGCACGCTTGCCGACAACCGGCTGGTGGCCGACTGGCCGGCGCCCGATGCCGCCGTGCCGCCGCCGGATCCCGACACGCTCCAGCGCCGCCCCGACGTGACCGCGGCCGAGGCGCGCCTGGCC